>NZ_MKKG01000021.1:0-48733 GCF_001942325.1 Gordonia sp. CNJ-863 | reverse complement strand
TCCCGACCACCCCGGCGCAAGCGGTGTGGTTGTGGAATCACATGCTGCGACGCGGCCTGTTCGTCGATCCCGATGTTCCGGTGGCCGCCGACACTCCTGAATCGAAAACAGCCGGCGCGTTGACGGCTGCTCGGCTCGATGAGGGCGCCCTGAGTGACCGAACTGACTCGGGCGGGAAGTCCAAACCATCGAGGTTCACCACCGTGCTCAAGATCGACACCCCGTGGGAGGTCGATCCGCCCCCGCCGTCCTATCAGACGCTGTCGGTCATCACCGACACTCCCGCCGGCGGCACCCACTTTCCCGGTTCGGAGTTCTTCACCCTGGCCGAATCCATCACCGTCGAGGACCCGGCGCGCCCGGACGCCAAGATCCCGGTTGACGTCGATTTCGCCCTGCGGATCGTCACCCGCGCCGGGGGAGATGTGCTGCGTCGCAACCGCAAAGCGCTCAAACAGCTCAATGACCAGTTCCACCAGCGCGAAGGGGAACTCTCCACCGGCCGCAGTGTCCTCGACGTCGCTGCCGAAGCGCTCGCCGAGTACTCCACCCTGCTCGAATCAGACAAGAATGAGATCGAGGTCGGCTGGACAGCGATCTTCGCCACCTCCGGCACCACCGCGGCGGCCGCCCAGGCCGCGGCAACCGCGCTGGCCACCGAGTTCGCCAGCCAGCAGTTCCGCCTCGCCCAGCCGTTGGGATACCAAGAGGACCTGTGGTGGGCGATGGTGCCCGGCGCGCCGGCGCCCCGGGTGCTCGCCGAGTTCACCCAGATCACCACCAGCGGCAAATTCGGCGCGTTCGTTCCCGTCGTCGCGGCCTCCCTGGGCGATCCGAGCGGGCCGCTGCTGGCGCTGTGCATCACCACTCACGTCCCCAGTGCGGTGCACTACGACGTCTCGGCGCTGACCGAACGTGACGTGTCGAACTCGGTCGGCGTCACCGGTGAACTCGGCGCCGGCAAGTCTGAGTTCATCAAGCTCGTCGCCGGCCAGATCGTCGATCGCGGCGGACAGGTCCTGGTGATCGACCAGTCGGCCTCAGGGGAGTACGCCCGCTGGGCCAGTTCAGTGGCGCATGCGGTCGTCGTCGACATGGTCGACGCGGGCTACAGCCTCGATCCGTTGCTCATCTTCGGCGGGGCCAAAGGTGCTGAACAGACCGAGACCATCCTGCGCGCGCTGCTGCGACTGCGGGTGCAAGACTCGCGCGCAACCCTGCTGTCCGAGGTTCTTTCGGAGAGCTACCGCGCCCGCCACCCCTACCTCGGCACCGGCGGAATGGTCAAACACCTGCTCTCGGGCGAATGCGCCCTCGACGGCGCGCTGGAGGTAGGCCGCGCCCTGGAGGTCCATTCCCGCAAGACCTACGCCCGCGCCCTGTTCGACGAGACCCTGCCGCCGCTGCCGATCGACGCACCCGCGATCGTGTTCCGCACCCAGGACGTCTCACTGCCTTCCCGTGAGCAGATGGAAAAAGAGCACCTGTTCGACAACCTGACCCCCGAAAAGCAGTACGGCCACGTCATCTACACCCACATCGCCAAACTGTCGCAAGGCATCATGTACGCCGACCCCGCCCAGATGTCGGCGCTGGTTACCGACGAGGTCGCTCACATCCTTTCCGGTGCCGACGGTCTGGAGATCATCACCGAAGTCGTCAAACGCGGCCGCAAGGAAAAGGCCGCAGCGATCCTCGGCGATCAGGACTGCGAATTCGGCAGTCAGGAACTGCGCGGCCTACTCAAGACCCGCGTCGCAATGCGTCACACTGACAAAACTCTCGCCCGCAAAGCCCTGGACTGGGTTGGGTTGGACCCCGACGCCGAAGACGTCCTGGAGGAATACACCACCAACACCGCTCCGATCACCCGTCCAGCACGGCACGCCACCGACAAGCCCTACGTCAAGCCAGAACGCCGCGGCGAAGGCTACATGCGCGATGCCTCTGGCGCCGTGGGCCGTATCAAAGTCCTGCGCTCGTTCCGTACCGACCGCCAAACCGCCAGCTCGACCACCACCCCGCAGAAGAAGACGCAGACGACCGCGAAGACCCTGACCCCCGAGGTGCTCTGATGCACCCGCAGCTTCCCGGTATCCGCCTCGAATGGCCGCGCCCGGTGCGCGGCGCGGCCCGATGGGTGTGGTCGCGGCGCTGGGCGCGGCGCCTGCTGATTCTGGTCGCCGTGTGGCATCTGGTCGGTGCGATCATGTTGGTCCTCGCACCGACCGCCGAGGCGGCCGACGGCGCTGCGAGCAGCACTCTACGCAATCTGTTCGGCTGGATGAACATCAAGGATTCCCACGGCATTAACTCCGCCGATTACTACCTCTCGATCGACGAAGGTGGAGCCACCAGCCCCATCAAGGCGGTGTGGGCGTGGATCATCAACTTGGAATACAACGCCTACCGCGGCGTGGTGATGATCGCGATCTGGTTCATCAAGCAGGCTCTGTCGTTCAAGTGGCTCGACATGGTGACCAGCCCCATCTCCGACATCGCAGATGCGGTCACCTCGCTGACCGGGCAACTGCACATGCGGCCGCTGATGCTCACTCTGGCCGGTTTTGCGGTGGCGCTGTGGCTCTTTCGTGGACGCTATGCCACCGGTCTCTACGAGCTGCTGATGTCGCTGATCATTGCCGCGGGCGTGCTGGGGTTCCTGGCCAACCCGGTCGCCACCCTCGCCGGAGACGACGGACTGATCTCCAAGGCCAAGGACTATTCGCTCGAGGTGGCCACCGGCATCGGCAACGACGGAAACACCAACGGAAACCCTGACGCCCAAATCGACGATCTCACAGGACAACTGACCGACACGTTCATTCGCCAGCCCACTCAACTACTCAACTTCGGTCGCGTCCTGGACACCTCGAAACAAGACGGCGCCGCCGCGTGTGTCAAAGCGTTCGACGAGGCCTACCTGAAAAAGCCCCCCGAGCGCTCGACCCTCGGCGAGATCCGCGACAGCGTCGAAGACATCCCCCTGGTCGGCGGTGCCGTCGACAGCGTGCTGCCCGGCGGCGACGACGCCAAAGCCCGCGTCCGCGACGCGGTCGGCAAATGCCCCGGGGGCGAACAAATGAAGGACTACGCCGAGAACCCCGGACCCGAACAGGCCATTGCCTCAATGTTTTTGATCCCCGCGGCAGGTCTGGTCTTCCTGTTCGCGCTCTACCTCGCCGGACGGGTGGTGCTGGCGACCGTGGTGGCGTTGTGGAACGGAGTGAAGCTGATCCCAGGCGGCCTGCTCGGCATCGCACCGATGTTCCGTACCCAACTGATGCGATCGCTGGCCGACGTCGCTATGGCGTTGCTCCAGGTGTGTTTCGCGGTCATCTTCACCTGCGCCTACTGCATCATCATCACCTCGGTGTTCGACAAAGACGACGTCCAGCTGATGGCCACCGTGCTTATCGCCGACGTCCTGATCCTCATCGCCCTCGTGATGTTCCGCAAAGGCATGCTCGGATTGAACAAGTGGTCCGACCGACTCACCGAGATCATGTCGCGGCGACCGGGCGCATCGCCGGTGGCCGTGAAACAGAAGACCGCACCGTCGGCGCACGAGATGCTGGCCCGCGCCCAGGCCGTCAAGCACGGCTACAACACCGCCAGAAAGGTCGGGGGCACTGTCGGCAAGGTGGTCTCCGGCGGCGGGCAGGCCGTGGCCGCTGTCGGCACCGGCGGAGCCTCCGCTGTCGCGGCGACGGCAGCCAAGATCGGCGCCGAGTACGCCGCCACTCAAACCGCGGCGGCCGTGGCCGCCAAGTTGGGCGAGTCCACATCAGGTGCGCGCACCGCCGACGATGTTCCTGCCACCGACGCCCCTGCAGCGTCGTCGGGTCCTGCTCCTGTCCCCATGGGCACAGGAGGGGGTAGTGCAACGTCGAGCCCCGACGACACCCGCCGACGCTCACAGGCGCTGTATGAGACCGTCACCAAGGTCCGCGACATCCAGAACCGCCCGCTCACCCCTACCGGTACGAGCGCTCCGCCGATCGCCTCCGCCCGCGGCGCAGTCTCTGCGGCTACCCGGCCCTCCGATGCTCGTTCGGCCACCGACCGCGTTCGCTCGCTAGCCGAGGACAACCGCAGTTTCCGTCCGCGAACATCGGCTGATGGCACGCAAGTCTGGGTGCCCACGGCCCGCGCAGCGGGTTCTCCATCCCCACGGCGGACCTCGGCGCCACCTGCACCGACTCCGCCGTCACCTCGGCCGGCGCCGCCGGCGCGCGATGCCGCCCGTCGGGCCGGTGGCCAGGTTGATGGGCCACAACCCACCAGCGTTCGCTGAGCGAGGGCTGCCGTGACAGTCACCACCGCGCCTGCACCGCCCACGCCAACACGACCACCCGCCACCGACGCTCCGGGGAAGCGTCGGTGGTGGTTGTGGCTGCTCGCCGTCGTGCCGGTCGTATTCCTACTGCCGCCATTGATGCTGGTGATGATGGTCGGCGGCAGTGGCGGCGCCTGCGGGCCGATCCCGACACTCGAGCTGGCTCCGGGTGGGGCACAAATCGCCGGCCTCAACCCGCAACAGACGCGGATCGCCGCGACCGCGGTCGGCAGGGTCGCAGCCCGAAAACTGCCGGCCAAAGCAGCGATCATCGTCATCGCGGTCGGGCAAGATGAATCAGGTCTGCGGAACCTATCGAATCCGGCAGTGCCAGAATCGATGTCGCTGCCCAACGATGGCGTGGGTTTTGACGGGGGCTCGGTCGGCTATTTGCAGCAACAGCCCCAGTACGGCTGGGGCACAGCTCAAGAGCTGATGAACCCTGCGATCGCCACCGACAGGTTCCTCAACGCCCTGATCAAGGTACCGGGCTGGCAGAGCATGGACCCCGCCCAAGCGGCTACCACGGTGCAGCGCAACGCCACCGGTGCTGCTGCCTATCAGGAGTTCATGGGATCGGCGACCAAGATCGTTGCCGCGCTGTCCGACAACTCACAGGTCACCGACTATGTCGAGACCGTCGGTAGCGATGCAGCTGCGGCGGTTCCGGAACAGAGCGCGTCGCCGGGCACTCAGGTCAAGCCGATGAAGGACGGTACCTACCAGGTGTCCTCACCGTTCGGTCCGCGCGGCGGTGAACAGCACCAGGGGATCGACCTGGCCGCTCCGGTCAACACGCCGTTCTACTCCGTCGCCGACGGCACAGTGGTCGACGCGGGGCCCGCCAGCGGGTTCGGGCAGTGGATCGTTCTCAACCATCAGATCGACGGCAAACTGTTCGCTACCGTCTACGGCCACATGTATCCCGATGGCGTCCTGGTCAAAAAGGGACAGAAAGTCACCGCCGGGCAGCTCATCGGCAAGGTCGGAAACAACGGCCAATCCACCGGTGCGCACCTGCATTTCGAGGTGTGGGATGGCGGGCACCGCGACTTCGACGGCGGCCACGCTATCAATCCCGCCGCCTGGGCCACCACCGGCACCAACCCTAGTGGCGCCGCGGCTCCTGGCAACGGCGACGCAGCTTCCGGCGGTGCGGCGTGCCTCCCACAAGCACCCGTACCCGGCGGCGCCGACATCGAGGGATTCCGACCCGGAGGACCGGCCGGACCCAACATTGTCGCTGCTGCTGCCTCTCAGATGGGTATCCGCTACTCCTGGGGTGGCGGCGACCTCAATGGACCCACCAAGGGAATCAGTGACGGCGGTGGCGCCGGCGATGCGCACCAGGACTACGCGATTCCCGGCTGGGACTGCTCGGCGCTGGCCCGCTACGCAGTGCACAAAGCGACCGGCAAGACCATCGCCCGCACCTCCCAGCCGCAGTCGACCGGAGGCATCCCGGTACCAGACGAGGCACACGCCGAGCCCGGCGATCTGGTCTTCTTCGGAGGACAAGGCAGCGCCACACACGTCGGGATCTACATGGGTGGAGGGAAAATGGTCAACGCTCCTCAGTCAGGCACCAAGGTCCGTATCGACAACATCCACAACGGTTTCTCCAAACCGATCACCTTCCGCCGCTACCACTGACCCGCACAACACAATCGAAAGCCTTGGGGGCCTTCCACATGAAACGACCACTGGCCATCGCAGCCACCATCGTCGGTGCCGTCGCGTTGATCGCCGCTGTACTAGTCCTTGCTGGCGCCTTCACCGACGACCCGCCATCCCCAGTCAGGCCACCGTCTGCGACCTCTCCGGTCACCATCGCCCCCGGACAGGACCCACGCACTGACGCCAGCGGCACCGACTCAGCTCCACCGCGATTCGCCGAACCGTTCACCGACGTCGACCCCGCCGACCCAATCGCGGTCATGCAGGCCGGACTCGAAGCGCTGTTCACCTACCGGCCCGGGGAGGACGCCACACAACTCGCTGCCGCTCGTCGCGCCGAACCACTGCTCGGGCCCGCCGGTATCGACGCCGGATTCGCGTCCCTGGCCCCGATCACCGGAGCCCAATGGCGCCAGTGGGCACAGGCGCGTGCCAGTGTGAAAGCAACCGTGTCGATTCCCGCCAGCAACGACAATCCCGACACACCGACCGCGGTGTCGCGCATCGTCACCATCACCCACCAGGTGACAGATCCCGCAGGCCGTCCGGCCGGGCGCCCGCCGAGCCCGTTCGCGGTGTACACCACCGTCAGCAAAGACACCACCGGTGCCTGGCGCATCACTAGACTCTCAGTCCAGCAATGACCGCCGACGACAACGACCATGACCACACACGAGAGGCACCCGCGATGAGCGAGGACACCGAACTGACCTGCGACTGGTGTGTTCTGTATTCCATCGCCCAACCTCGCACCGTGAGCTACGGCATCACCGTGCGGGACTGCTGTGCCGGCACCACCATCGACTACCTTCTGTGCGATCAGCACTGGGCGATCCTGCGCGATCAACGATTTCCCGCCGAGTGCCCCCGCTGTGGCGACCTCGCCGCCACTCTCGACGACATCGTCACCACCGTGATGCCCCTAGGCGACTACGAACACAGCGAACTGTCTCCCGACACCGCCCAATACCCCGCGCCGGCCAACGCGACCGCAACACTGCTGCGGACCGACACCGACCTGCCCAACGCGCTGCGCGCGGTCACCCAAGTCACCACGCACTATGCGAAGGCCGATTCCGACGCACCAGAGGCATCGGCAACCGACTCCTCGGCAGCAGAGCTCACCCCGGACTACGACTACGTGACCATGGCCGAGGAGATCTGGCTCTATCGCCGCGAGCAGCAACGTCTCGACGTCGACTACGAGCAGTACGGCCGCCACATCGATGACCTGTCCAGCCAACTCCGCGAGGCCACCGCTATCAACGATGCGCCCGCGGCGCAGTATCTCGATGCGCAGCTCGCGCATTGGCACCAGCAACGCCAACTCGCCCAGGACTACGCCCACGACTCGCTCAAACACGACCGGCAGGCGTTCGCGATCTGGCGGCAGACCAGCGACGGCCAGTTCTTCACCGACTGGGTCACACGCGCTTTCACGATCACCACCTGGATCGCCGACGTCGACGAACGCTGGCATCAGCGTTGGCAGGAACTCCTCGACGACACCATCACCGCCGAGGAACGCGCCGCGCACGACACGGGCATCTGGATACCCCGCCCACGCCGCCATACAGTGCTGCGATATTTGCGTGATACCGCGGTGGTAACCACCCTGGTGGGGCTCGTTGTCGCGGCCCTGCTAGGTCCGGCCTGGCTTGCGCTGGCCGCCGCGGGCGCGGTGGCAGCCGGTTACAGCATCTTCTCCGCTAGAGACACCACCTGGGAGTCTCTCAACCGCGCGGCCGCTCGGCAGTCGCGTGCACAACGCGTTGAGCGCTTCGGGTTCGACCCTCTCGACGAGCCGGATCGGCCCGCCCCACGATGGTCGGTCGAGCCCAACCCGATTGGCTACGTGGTGACACTTCAAACCGCGGCGACGACGGCGTTTGAGAGCCATCCGCGACCAGACGCTCTCCCCGAGCTGCACTATCCGGTGGTGGCTGCCACCTACACAGTCCCCGAAGGGATGCGCGAACTCCTGGCGTCCCTTGCTCCGCCTGCGTAACGCGCAGGAGGGGGCCGGTCGCCGCCCATGCGGTGACACGCCCGTAGCCAGGTAAGCCGCACGTCTATTGGGGGAGCCCCGTAGTACGATTGTGCATATATTTGTTCTTGATAAATGGCTTGTATGTTCGCGTAACCGCGGAGGGGGCAGTGAGATGACCGTCGCGAAGGGGTCACGACGCCGGCTAAGCCGGGCGACAGCAGTGGGCGTTCCTGCCGCGTGCCTCAGCCTCGTCATCGCTGTGTTCGCGACCTTCCTCATTCCCGCGGCATCCTCGGCGGCGCCGAGTTGCCCGAAGGTGGCAGTGGTGATGGTGCCGGGCACCTGGGAGACCACACCCACCGCCAGTCCGCATCAAGCGACCGGGATGCTCAAGCAGATCACCGACCCCATCGCGGCGAAATACGGTGCGGCAGTCCAGATCATCTACACCCCCTACACCGCGGATGCGTTCCGTACAACGACTTATGGTGCGTCGAAGGCCGACGGTGTGCGCGCACTCAATACTCAGCTGTCGAAAATCACGGCCGCCTGCCGGGCAATCAAGGTCGCGTTCGGCGGCTTCTCCCAGGGTGCCGACATCGCCGGTGACGTGGCCAGCAATATTGGTAACGGCAAGGGCCCCCTCGAGCCAGATCAGGTCCTGGCCGTAGCGCTGCTCGCCGATCCGAAGCGGGGCACTCCCGGCGAGGTCGGTGTGGGACCGCAGCCGGTGGGCACCACCGGCATCGCCGGGCCCCGCAAACAGGGGATGGGCGCCCTGGCAGGAAAAGTGGCCACCATTTGCGCCCCCGCCGGCCCGGGCCGCAGCGCAGACCTGTACTGCGGTGTCGACGCCAAACGCGACGGCCTACTGGCCAGCCTTGGGACCATCCTTAGCCAGAGTGGGGCCACCCCCACCGGCCCCACCTCCGACTCGACCACAAGCGGGCCTGGTACCGCCGACGAGCTGGCAACATCGCTGACGAGCAACCTCGATCCGGAAGCTCTGGGCGGCATCAGCACCACGCATGCCGACCTCACCAGCGCAGCCACCCCGGCCGACGGTTCGGTCAACCCCAACCAGCTGGCCCAGACGGCATCGACCCTCGTCGACACCCTCTCCCCGCTCGTCGATATCGCTACCTCGGTTGCCGGAGATCCTGGACTGGCCCAGCGGCTCGGATCAGCACCCGCAAACTCACCCGAGCACGCAGCGTCCACCGTGCTCGGCGCGGTCAACAAGGCCGACCTCTCCCAAGCCGTGGGCACAGCACGTCAGCTCGCACAGACTGCCGGCCAGCTCAGCACCTCATCGCTCCCGGCGAACACTCCCGAGGCCCAGCAACTGACCTCCACCGCCAAAGGCCTGTCCAACCAGATCGCACCAGTCGCCGCCACCCCCGCTGACACCCTGACTACCGCCAGCAACGTCCTCGCCGTGCTGCAACCGCAAGTCCTCGTCGACCAGCTCACCAACGTCGCCAGCGGCGTCGGTGGCATGGCTGCCAACCTGCCCAAGATCATCGCCAACTTGCAGGCCCTGCCCGCGCGGATCGCCGCCGCAGACATCGACGGAAGCCACCGCATCGCAGGCGAACTCAACAACCTGTTCCGGCCTCTGGTGGCCATGGCCGCCCAGATCGACTTCAAAGCCGCCTCGCAAGTCCTGGCCATGATCCCCGACCCGTACGGCTACACCCAGATCGCCGCGATGGTGCTCTCGATCATCGGCAACGTCGACATCGTCCGCCTGGCCAACGACATCGGCCAAGCACAGGAAGTCGCCTGGGCCGCGCTCAAAAACCCGACCGCGCTGGCAGGACTCATCCCGATCGGCCTCGACATCGCATCGGTAGCCAGCGGCATGCTCACCGGCACCGCGGCCAAAACCGACCCCCAACTCCTCGGTCAGCCCACCGAGGTGTCGTCACAGACCGCCACTTTGATCCAGGGCGCCCAGACCAAGAACCTCGCCGGCCTCGCCGGATCGCTGACCGAGCTGGCGACCTCCAGCAACGCCAGCGACTTGACGAAGCTGGTCTCCCAAGGGCTTGACGCCGCAGCGTTTTTCGGCTCACAGTCCCACGTCAGCTACGGCAACCTCACCGTCGACAAGCACGGCCGCAGCGCCACCCAATGGCTCGCTGACTGGATCAACCAACGGATCGCCACCGTCGTCGGAGGAACCAGCGTATGAGCACCGACAGCCGTCGCACGCCCAATCCCGGTCGGCGCCTGGCCGCAACCCTGTTGCTCGCCGGAATCGCCGCCGTCCTGACGCTCGTCAGCGCCCCCCACCCGTCTGCGGACGCTCACGCGCTCAACCCGCCCCGAGTCCCGTGCCATCCCGGCACCCAGTACATCTCCGGCGGCGGCTGGCACCCCGGCTACGTCTTCGGTGCGCGCTGCGAACCCATCCACGCACCCAACAACCCCAACGCTTTCAAACACCGCAACTGAACCGCTTCGTCGCCGACCCGAACTGGAGGTTTCCGCTATGGCCACCACCGCAGAACTGGTGCTCGCCGACATCCTCGATGTCGGACCCGACGACGAGGTCGACCTCACCAGCTTGGCCCGCGAACTCGCCGACACCGGTATCGATCCCAGCGATCCAGCCAACGAGCACCTCATCCTCACCGCCGCCGAAGCCCACACCTACACAGGCCTCACCAGCGCCCGGACCGCCTGAACGTCACCCGGAGGACCCTCAGCCATGACCTCTCGTCACAGCACCATCCCCGGCGCAGACCCCACGTCCGCGCCCGGACGCACCACGCAGCCCCAGGGCCGACGAGGCACACTCGCCGTCGCAATTGTGGCCCTGGTGTTCGCCGTCCTGATTGTCGGCACCGGAATCGGTCTGGCGCGTGCCGACGACGCCCCGAGTGCTCCCGGCGACGCACCCTCCGACAAGATCGGCGTGCTCACCATCAGCCACGTCACCACCGACGGGACACCGGTGGAGAACTCGGTGATCCAGTTCGAACGCGTCAACAACACGACTGCCACGACCCCCAGTGCCACGACCGATCCCAGTCCGACGACCACCACGCCGCCGACATCAGCAGTCGAACCTTCGACACGCACCGACAATCCCTCGGAGGCAGCAACTCCCGCGCCGCAACCGGCGAGCGTGCGACTGCCGATCGGCACCACCTTCGATCTGATCACCGGCAAAGAGCCCATCGTGCTCGCGGTACCCGAAGGTGACTACACCCTCACCCAACTCGGAATCGTGGCAACCGGCACGAACAGCGAAACCGGCCCCACCGCTGGCAAGGTCACCGTCCACGTAACCGCCGGTAAACAGGTCGACGGCAAGCTCACCGACCGCACGCCCGCCAATACGTCAACGTCCACCGAACCAGCCCCGGGCAACTGATGCGCCGCCTGATACGACTAGCGATCGCCGTCGCCGTAGTTCTTGGCCTCGGAATGGGAACCGGATTCATCGACCCGCACAACCCCACCGACGCGATCACCCGCTACTTGTCAGTGCTGTCCCCGGCATCTGCCGACGCCCCACCCCCGACCACGGACCCAGTCGACGCCGCTCACGTCCAGGCGCTCCTGCGCACTGCCTCAGTAGTTCCCACGATGAACGAAGAACCCGGCTACCAGCGGTCATGCCGCAAAGGCAAAGGGTGCGTGTTCGGCCCGGCCTGGACCGACGACTCGGATGCGGCGTTGTCGCACAACGGATGCGACACACGCAACGACATCCTCAGGTCACAGCTCACGCACGTGCAGCTCGACCCGAAAACCCGCGGCTGCACAGTCCTCTCCGGCGTGCTCGATCCCGACCCCTACACCGGTGCGGTCCTCCAGTTCCGCAAAGGCACCACCAGCAGCGACATCGAGATCGACCACGTGTTCCCGCTCGAGGCAGCCTGGCATGCCGGCGCCCACAACTGGCCACTGGCCAAGCGGGTCAGCTTCGCCAACGACCCCAGCAACCTGTTGGCCGCCGACGGCTCGGCCAACAGCGCCAAAGGCTCCAAACTCATCGCCGAATGGCTGCCACCCAACCCTGACTACGTATGCACCTACATCGCTACCTATCTGCGGGTCGCCGTGAACTACCAGCTGCCCATCACCACCGCCGATCAGCGCACTGCCCAACGACACTGCTGACCACCGCAGGAGGAGAGCTGATGATCACTACTCCCCATACTCAGGACCTCGACGCCCTGCGCTCCTGGCTGCGGTCTGCACTGTTCGTAATCGTCTCCGTAGGAGGTCTTTTCGGATTCGGTGCGGTGAGCTTCGCCGAACCGTGGCAGAGCCTCGCCGCGCTGATGATCTCTGGTGTCGTGATGGCCGTTGCTGCGCTGATAGCGGCGGCAGCATTCGGAAACAAGCCGCTTCTCGCGCTGCTACGTCCCGCCGCCGTGTGGTTTCTGACCCTCGCGTCATGGGTCAACGCCGTCGCATCGGTGTCATGGGCGCTGTAC
This sequence comes from Gordonia sp. CNJ-863, assembly GCF_001942325.1. Taxonomy (NCBI): domain Bacteria; kingdom Bacillati; phylum Actinomycetota; class Actinomycetes; order Mycobacteriales; family Gordoniaceae; genus Gordonia; species Gordonia sp. CNJ-863. The sequence continues at coordinate 36,270 of NZ_MKKG01000021.1, read as the reverse complement.
CTCACGATCGTGATCGTGTGTACCGCGCTCGTCGCTGCGCAGGCAATTCTTCGTCATCGGGTCCGGCGCTGCGAGGCAGTGGCGGCGTGGTGACGTCGGGCGCTCACCAGGGCGCAGCCAGCACAAGACCGAACAAATCACAGGAGAGCGCCATGACCACCACAACCGCCCACAACCGCGGCCTGCGCCGCGCTGCGACCGCAGCGCTGCTCGCCGCCTCGATCGCCACCGGACTCGGCACGGCCGTCGCCGCCCCGGCGACGGCCGCGGTGACTCCGATCGGCACCGTCGACGGCCACCGCGCATTCGGCATCGGACCCCACGACAGCGCCGCACAATGCGCGCCGACCGCCAACCGGTTGACCAGCTTCGGCGCCAAGAAGTTCGGTCCCCGGTTCGGGACCTGCTACCGCGCCGGCAACGGCCAATGGTGGGCCATCAGCCCCTGGTCGGCATAACCCCATAGAGACCCCTCCGGCCCGTGACATGGTCTGGCCCCCAACTAGGTCGACGCGGAACGGAGACGAGGAAGCTCGGGTGGCTCCCGCGCCGTCTTGGACGACGACAGCGCGGGCCCGGCCCCCAACCGCACCGGCTGTGCACCGCACAGGACGCGAAGCGGGAGCCACCCGAGCCCCGGCCCTCGGACCCCCAGTGCATCCCAACCGACGACCTTCTGGAAGGCGAACGCCATGACTGCCACAACCGCCCGCAACGTGCTGGCCGAGCTACTCGACCTACCCGACGGCCACGAAGTCGACCTCGGCGGCTTGGCTCGCGAACTCGAGGACGCAGGAATCGACATCGCCGATCCGGACAACACCGACCGCATCCTCACCCTCGCCGAGATGTACCGGTCATGACCAACACGCCCCGCCCCGACCCCTCCGACGCCCGGCCGATCGCCTACTCCGCTGTACCCGAACGCGAAGCCGATCCCGCCACCGTGGCCTACGGCCGCGGCCCGACACCCACCGCGGAGTTCACTCAGCCTGAACCGCACCAGCCAACTGCGGCGCCGACCCCACCGTGGCTCACCCCAGACCCGCCCCGCGACGACTACCGCATCGAGCCGGAACCAGCGCGGCTGGGCTTGTTCGTCGGACACCCGGGCAGTTTCGCCGCCGGGGTCGCGGTCACCGCGGTAGCGGTCGCGCTGACCGTCTGGCTCGCGGTGTACTGCGCTAACTCCGTACTCGCCCAGATCGACCCCACCAGCGACTGGTCCCGTCTCCCGCTACCTGTCGGTGAAGCGGTCGGCTGGTCGGTGGCCGGGGTCGCCGCCGCGGCCGGCCTGCTCCTGGGGCTGATGGCCACCGTCGAACCACCGCGCACCTACTACCGGTGGATGGTGGTGCTACTCACCGGCGTCGCGATGGCCACGGTGTACACCGCTACTGGGGAACCGTTGTGGCAGCACGCGATAGCTCCCCTCGTGGTGGTGCTGGTGGCCGCGATCGCCACCAGCATCGGCATCGGACTGGTTGGGTCCGATCGCACACTACGCACCCTCAACCAACGCACCCACGTCCAACCGGGCTCGCCGGCACATACCTGGCAGACACATCGATAAACCAGAGGAAGGAACGGCGATGCAGCACAACCGCACTGGTCGATCTGAACCGGTCACAGATGTCGGGGGCGTCCTTGCCGGGCTGAGTACAGTCATCGGCAACTTTGAGCCCACGCAGGTGTTTGTGGCCATCCGGTCTTGGAAGAACGCGGACTGTTTCGTCGTGCCCAGCCGCGATCCGGACGGCAACCCGATCCCGCCTGAGTGGGCCGGTCGTACCGGTGTGGTGGTCAACGATCGCGCCGAGGTCGTGGTCATGCGACGCACACTCACCGAACCGGAATACGACTATCGCCGCCAACACACAGGCGGACAGGCTCTGCCCAGCTGTGTCGAGGAGCTGACCGAGTATCTGTTCGGTGTGCGGTTCGACGACGCCCCCGACGCCACAGTGACTTTGTCGCATCGATGGATGGTTCACCGCGACCACACCACAGACACGCAACACGCAGCCGTCGGAGCTGCACGGTGACCCCCGCCAACGGTGCATGGGGTCCGCGCTCGTGGTGGTTCCGCCTTGCCGACCACGACGTCGATGAGCCCGTCCACACGCAGGTGCGGCTCCGGTGGATTCGGCACTGGGGTATTGCGGCACTTCACGGAGCGGTGTGCGCGGCGATAGTGATGGTGGGGCTCTACGCACTGACACAGATCGGGGCCCCGCCCGTCGGCCCGGTGCTGATCGCGATCGGCAACCTTGTCGCCGCGCTGCTGGTGTTGGGCGTGCTGTTGGCGGTGGCCACGACCACAGCGTCGTATGCGGTGGTGTGGCTGATCGAGACCGTGCGCGGGCAGTGTCCGCGACCGATCGGGGTGGCCGCCGTCGGGGTGGCCGGGGCCGGTACCGGACTGTCGGTGGTGGCGTCGGCTCACGGTGTTCCCGTCGTTACCCGGTGGCTGTCGGGCGGATTCGCCAATCTACGTACGGCTGGGGCCGCAGCAGGAAATGTGTCGCACACTGCGATGTCTGCCGAGGTGGTCGTCCAGTTCGCTGCGACGGCGCCGTGGCTGGCGATGGCCACGGTCATCGCGGCGACCATCTGGCACGGCCCGCACAGCGGCCCCGCGGAGAACCGGGCCATGAGTGGGCGGCTGGACTACCGCACTGTCGATGCCACCGGCTATCTACCGGCGACGCTGGTCGATCAGTACCGACGCCCCAAGCGTGGCAACGCTAATGGATAACGTCGGGCCACGTGCGGACTCGAGTAGAGACCTCGCCCACCACAAGCCAGCGGCTACGCTGGGCACGGCGTTGGCAGGATCACCGAGGACCGTTGGCGGGCAGCAGGCGCCACTTCCCGCTGCGCTCGAGCGGCGCGCCGATGAACTGACCGTCGGCGACATCCTCCTCGACGGCCCCGAGCCTGCTCACGTCACCGCGATCCACTCGCTCACCGACACCGCCACGGGTGCGGGATTCGTGCGCATCACCGCCCGCCACCACGGTGTCAACGGCGAGATCGAGGCATTCACCCTCACCGAACGCACCACCACCGTGCGTCTGATCGCCCTCCACGACGACGGCAGCGACGTCGACATCGAGACCGCCACAGACATGTGAATGGGTAGACTCGACAGCACTTCTCACATATCAGGTTCGCCCGCAGTATCGCGTTCCCGACAGGCCCGGCAGCCGGGGAGGTCCCAGACCTGTTCGGCTGCCGGGTCTCCTGCGTTCACGGCCTGGACCGCCGCCGGCCGGCCGGTCCCACCCACGGCCGAACTATCCGGGCAAGGGGAGTGGTGCTGTTGCTGCGGGGCCACCGACCTACCGGTGGTGGCCGCGTTGTCGGTGGTCTCCCGCAAGTTCACCGACGCCGAATCCTGGGTGTATGGCGGGGACTGGTTGTGCGCGGCGTGCGGATGGGCTTACGGCACAGTCGAACTGCGCCGCAGCGTCTACGTCGTCGACCAGCATCGCCCCGCCCGCACCGTCGTTGAGCGCGCCGAGCTGGGGGAGTTGCTGGCCGCGGGCCCGCTACCGGTCGACCGGATGGTGGTGGTGCCGGTCCGTGGTCGCCGCCACATCCTCCCGACCGCACGGTGGGGGCATGTCTGCACCGACGACACGGCGATTCGGTGGGATGATGCCGCGGTGGCGTTGTTGACCGCTCTGCGATGGCTACGCACCCTCCCTGGGGTGCGTGCGGCCATGCTCACCGACCCCGTCCCACCGATGACGCTGATACGCGCCCTGCCGGCCGACCAGTGGCCCCAGCTGCTCACCGCCTGGGACGCGCTGACGGTGTGGCGCACCAACCCTGGGGCGTGGTGGGACGCCGCGATCGCCCTGTCCACACCGGGCGGTGCGGCGTCGCCGGCCACGGTGACGAGGCGGTCAGGGTGAGCACGACCGCCGCGGGGTCGACGCCGACCACGCGATGGCGGGCCGCGGTCCCGGACCTCCCCGCACTGTCTGACCCGGCCGCCATCACCGCGGAACGGCTGCTGCTGCTGGTGCACTACGACCTGGACTGGGACTCCTGGATCGGCGATCACCGCCACCGCTACTGGGACGAGCTGCTCCCGGCCCGCGTGCGGTCGGCGACCTACCGCGCCGACAGCCTGGCCACCTGGTGGTCGCTGCTGGCCCAAGCGCTACCCATCACGGTCACCGACCGGGCGCGGCGCCTCGAGGTCGCCCAACTACTTACCGAGCCGTCGGCGCCGGTCCTCACCCTCCTCCGCGACCAACTACCCGCCCTGATCCTGCGGGTCCGGATCATCGCCGAAACCGTCGCCGAAAATCGCCGCGCAGCCGCCGAATCCGCTGCTGGAGAGGAGAAGTGATGGGGCAGCCGTTGATCAGCGCGGTATTCGATCTCGACATCACCGCCACGACGTCGATCGTGCACCGCGACGACACCCGCAACAACTCGTCGATCCAGAGCCTGTTCCGCCGCGAGAAAGTCCTGACCCCGAGAGGGGAGGTGGCGGTGGTGCCGATCATCTCCGGCAACGCCTGGCGCGGCATCCTGCGACGCACCGGCGAAACACTCCTCGCCGACGTCCTCGACTACGACGGGCAGCTGACCCCCGCGGCTGCGCACCTGCTGCGTAACGGCGGATTCCTGCGCAAATCCGCCCGCGAGATGACCCCCGAACAAGAGCGCGAGTTGAAGACGTTGGTGCCGTTGATCGGGCTGTTCGGCGGTGCGGCGAACGCGCGGGTCATGTCCGGGAAACTGGTGGTGTCCAAGGTCGTCCCGGTCACCGCCGACACCCTGCACCTACTCCCTACCGCACCGCCGGATGCTCCGATACCAGCATCGGTGCACACCATCCTCGGACAGGAATCCACCAGCCACAGCAACGACCTATCCGCCGGCGCCACCGTCACCGGGGAGACCGGCGAGGGGTTCAGCCCGATCCGCCTCGACACCGAAACCCTCATCGCCGGCACCCGCCTGTCCGGACAGATCCGCCTCACCCACGCCACCAGCGTCGAATACGCGCTGCTGGCCGACATCCTCAAGCACTTCGCCACCCACGGCCACCTCGGCGGCCGCACCGCCGCCGGACATGGCCGCATCCACGCCACCCTCAGCCCGATCATCACCTCCGGCACAGCCCTTAGCGGCGTCGACTGGCGAGCCGCCGTCGCCGCCAGGCGGGACGCCGCGATCATCGCCCTCACTAACCTCACCTAAGGGCCCTTCGCGTCCGGCCACACGGTACCGCGACGAGCAAAAGCCCGGTTCGCGCGAGAGTAGGCGCTGCCCGTAGTCGATCGCGATCGATGGAGCGAGAAAAGCTGTCGGCGCAATTGTCGGCCTGGCGCGCGAAACAAAAAATCCCCTGCGAAGAACTGGGGAAACATATCGATGATTTGCTAGGAAGTTAACAAAATAACAATCAGGAGTGTGCCCCTGACCTCGGTCTACGTACATTTATGCCCTCGCAGTTCGCGTTTCGCCGGGCGCGGCCCCAATGGGCGGATTAACCTCTGGTGTGTCAGTGGTGCACACCGTCAAAGTCGCCGATCTGCGTTGATCATCACGGCGCTTTTCTGTACGACCTCGGCTGGATTCATAATTCGTGTGTAGATGCACATGTCAGATAGGGGAACGCGATGGCGCGTAGTGTAAGAGCGGCCGCACTAGTAGTCATATCGGCTGCGCTCGTGCTGGCAACGGCCCCCGCGGGATCTGGGGCCGCGGCCCCCTCCACGTCGACCACGCCTTCTATATCGACGACGCCGTCGGTCGTCTCTCAAACTCCCGAGGTCACAGGCCCCTCCAGCGCGTCGCCGGACGACTCTGCCTCACCTTCGACCCCCGGCAGCGAGCCCCCTGCCGCCCCGTCCTCCAGCAGCTCTCGTAAGCCACCTGTGAGCGACGCCAGGGGGTGGACTGCCTACACACCTGAAACCCCCTCCGCGAGAATGCAAAGCAACACGACTAGCTGCGCTACCGGCCGGTTCAGTATCTGCGAAGGCACCTTCTACAAGGAGGCCGGGGTGGCATACAACGGTCAATCCAGAGGTTTGTGGCGCGTCGAGATCAAGGTCAGGGGAACCCTTGATAGTTCAAATACGACTGTGACGGTTGGATTTGAGGTGAAATTCGTCCCTATTCAGGACGGCTCGACCAACCCGGCCGGACTCTTGATCTATCTCGACGGCCGCACCGACGGAATTGGGATCGGCGATAAGGACTTCGACACCATTCCGTTCAGAATTGCGACAGGAACATCGACAAAAACGAAGACGGTCACGCCTCCGATATCCGAAGGAAATAATGAAGTGTCCGGAATTCACTTCACCTACCAGCATGGGACCGAAGTCGAAGAGTTCGGCACGCAACAAACCCTGATACGTTGCGATGACAATACGGACCCTCTGCCCTCGAACCGCCTGCCTGGGTGTGTCAATGTGTTCTGGACGCCGACGGTCTCCTTCCCTGCGGCGACCTACCCGTTCATCAGCGCAAACATCGTGAACGGGCAGAGCCTGCTCAATGGCCTGGGAGCGCCTGGAGTTCAGCCCCTGATCCGCGCCGATAGTGGCCGCAGCGGCTCTAACCAGCAGTTCAGTTGTAGTGATGCTCGCACGCTCGCTCTGATCGGTGCGAGGCCAGCTCCAAACCCAGACACCGGGGAACCCTGGGAGTGCGACGAATACCCGTTTGCGAGCACCACCGACGGCGGCCGTTCAGACGGTGTCATCAAGTGGGTGCCCAAATGGGAGAACGACAGTCAAGGCGCCGTTCTACGGAACTGGTATTCATCGAACAGACTTCTCGTGGGTGACTGGTTTTACGTTCAACCCTGAATCCACAGCGATAACGCTGAAATACATCAACCGTCAAGGAGAATAGAATGAAGAAGGATCGTACTATCCAGAGGTTCGGAGCTGGGTGTGCCGCCGCCGCCATTGGCGTGGCTGCGTTACTCGGCGGCACTGGTGGTGCCTCTGCAGCAACGGTCACCGGATGGGTGGGCCCCGCCGGCACCACTGGCTATCTGCACACCTCCACCATCATCAACGCCCCGGACCTGACTGCCCAGTCGAAGATCTACCACTCGTTCGGCCAGTCCTCACCCGACGGTAAGCTCGGAGTTCGACCCCGCTTGTTCAAGTCAGGAGCACTCTGTCAGGCGAGCGACTACCAGTACAACTTCTACACCGCGACAGAATTGACCGCGGGGACCGAGAACACCTGTGGCAGCGGCTCATACAACAGCCACGGGTTCGTTGCGCTCTGGAATGCATCCACCAACACCTACAACGAGTACGTGACGTTCCCGTCGAATCCGCTGAACTGGACTGATCCGGCCGCGTCGTCGGCACGATCAGCGCCGACGACAATCACCGATGCTGATCGCAAGTCCGGAGTGAACGCCCGGGGTCAGAAGTTCGGGTCAGCTGCGACAGCTGACGCCGACGAGCAAGCCGATCTCGATCTCATCCTGGCCATCGGCAACGACGGAGCCGTCGGATTCGTCAAGACCGCGGATCTGAACAAGGCGCCAGCCGCGAACCCGGAAAGCGCCAAGCGGGCTGCCGGCCAACGCGACATCGCGCTATGGAACCGCGAGGGTAACCAGCGGATCGGCACCTTCAGCATCCGCTAAGCCCTGATCCACCGATGTTGGTCGGTGTGTTGAGCGTGGCGTAGAACGAGGATGCCCTTCCCAGCAGGGAAGATCTGGATTGCGACGTCCGATCCGAACTGCACAGGAAGGGCACCTCGTAGGTGAAACCCTCTCACACGATTCGCCAGGTGTTCGACGATCCCAACCTCGTGTCGACCGCGGGTCTGGTCCCGGCGCTGCGGCTGGCCGAATCAGCCGGCCTGTACGAGTTGCTCGAGGCGCTGACGGTGCCGTCCCCGAACGCTGCCGTAAAGACAACGAGCGTGCTCGCGGGAATGGTTGCGGGTGCGGATTCGATCGACGACCTGGATCTGCTCCGCCACGGCGGCACCGGCAGGTTGTTCGCCGGGGTGCGCGCCCCGTCGACGCTGGGCACGTTCCTGCGTTCGTTCACCCACGGGCACGTCCAGCAACTCGACAAGGTCAACGCCGCACTGCTGGCCGGTCTCACCGACCGGCTCCCCACCTTGCTCGCCGGAGACGACGAGACGACCACGTTCGTCGATGTCGACGACACGATCGGTCCGGTCCACGGCTACGCCAAGCAGGCAGCGGCGTTCGGGTACACCGGCATCCGCGGGCTGAACCTGCAACTGGCCACCCTCAGCACCGCGACCACGGCGCCGGTGATCGCCCGCGCCCGGCTCCGGCGCGGGAACTGCGCCTCCCACACCGGTGCGGGACGACTGCTGGCCCAGGCGATCGGCACCGCCCGCGGGGCCGGAACCACCGGTCCGATCCTGGCGCGGGCCGACTCCGCCTACTTCTGCTACGCCTTCGTCGGCACCGCCCTGCGGCACCAAGTCGGATACTCGGTCACCACCCGCATGAACCCGAAGGTCAGGAATGCGATCGCCGGTATCGCCGCCGACGCGTGGACCTCGATCGAGTATCCCCACGCGGTGTGGGACGAGGAAGAGCAACGCTGGATCAGCGACGCCGAGATCGCCGAGGTCCCATTCGTGGCGTTCACCGGCCGACGCAAGGCCGAGCACGTCGCGTGCCGGCTCGTCGTGCGGCGGGTCCGGCGCCTGCAACCGTCGGCCGGTGACGGCAGCGAGCAGGGCGAACTGTTCGCCACCTACCGACACCATGCGTTCATCACCAACAGCACCCTGCCAGCGGTCGCCGCCGATCGGCACCACCGCGACCACGCGATCGTCGAGCAGGTCATCGCCGAACTCAAGGCCGGACCCCTGGCTCACCTGCCCAGCGGCAAGTACGCGGCGAACGCTGCGTGGGTCGCACACGCGGTGATCGCGTTCAATCTTGCCCGCGCTTGCGCGGTTGCCGCCGACCTGCCCAAAGCACGCTGGGCCAGCGTGCGCACCCGGATCATCAACCTGCCCGCCCGTATCGCCACCTCCGGGAGACGGCTCGTTCTCCACCTGCCCGACCGCTGGCCATGGATGGCGGCGTGGCAGTCGCTCTGGGTGGCAGCGATCGGACCACCTGCACCGGCAGCACCCTGACCACCGAGCCGCACCCTGGCGCAACTGAGGACCCTGAAGACGTGGAAGAGCCGGCACCCGGCCGGCGACTTCGCCATGCCCACCCGCACATCGCCACACCGCGACCGCGAAATCAGCCAACCCGGATCTGCATCGGTGGATCAGGGCTCAACCTGCTTCCTCATCGTGTACCTCCTGGATCGGAGTTACACCGTTGAAAGTACAGTCCCGCTCTGCTCGCTCCGGATACGATCCAAGGGATCGTAATTTTTGGCACCTCCATGGACTTCGAGAGCCAGGCCAGCATGGATAGAGGGTGCTGGAACGGGTCAGAATTCTGCAGCCCATCCATCGATGCACTATCGGCGCCAGTCAGTGACGACTGGGTGGTAGACGACGATTTCGTTATCGCCGTCCTTGGCGCCGGCTTCGGCGAGAATGTCTCCGACGAAGAACGGAACTTCTGGCTGAAAACCTACCGCGCCAACTACACCGGAGACGAGGGCCGGCGCCGACTCCGGACGAGCACGATCAATCTCCGCGACCGGGATGGCCTCGAGGCACGCCTCAACGAAGTGAAATACCCAGTGTTGTGGCTGCAAGGCACCGCCGACCAGGTGTACTCCGTCGCCAACGCCGAGCATGGAATTTCACAGTTCACGCAATCTCCATCAGCCGAACTCCAGATCGTTGACGGCGGGCAGCACTTTCTGACCGCATCACACCCCGACATCGCCAACACCGCTGTGCGTGCATTCGTCGAACGGTGGACGTGAAGCAACCATGCATCTCCGCCCTCGACCTTCCAAGAAACAAGACGGCCCTTCCGGGGCCGCAGTCCCCTGGTGACTGCGGTTATTCGGGGCGGGCGATGGGTTTGTCGTCCTGATTAGGTGGTGTCGAAGTCGACCTCGACTCGGAATACATCGGCTCGAAGCCAGGAGATCGTGAGTTCCACGGGGTGGTGGTTGCGTGCGGCGGCATCGGTGCGGGACCGGATAGAGATGACCGGTGGGCGGCCGCTCAGTTCGAGGTGCTCGGCGACGTGGGGTGGCGCCGGGTCGATGGCGACGCCGAACCATCCGCGCTCGGGTTCCAGCTTGTAGTGGGTGGCCAGGGTGTCGTGCAACGAGCCGGCAGGGTCGAGGATCTGGGGTAGGTCGGGGACGAGTTGGGGGTCGAGGTAGGTGTCTGCGTAGCCGACGAGCTCGTGGTCGATGTATCGGTTACGGGAGAGTGCGAGCAGTTGTCTGCGTGCTCCCACTTTCATGCGGTCACGGACCTCGGCGGGTGGGGTCTCGAGTCGCCACCCGGTGGTGCGAACGTCTGGGGCGAATCCGGCTTTGCGGACGCTTGCGCTCCAGGACGGTGGGATGTGTCGACTGATGGTGTAGTCGATGCGTCGGGACACGAAGGTGCCGCTGCCCTGCCGACGGCGCACGAGATAGCGCCTCTCCAGCTCGGTCAGTACGGCTCGGGCGGTGAGCCGGCTGACGCCCAAGGTGCGGGCTAGTTCGTCTTCTGACGGGAGCCGGGTGCCGACGGGCTGGTTGGCGATCTGCTCGGCGAGTGCGTCGGCGGCGGAAAGGTACACCGGTACCCGAGGACTGGTTTTGACGGGTGCGGCGTCGCTGATGGGCGTGATCATATTGCGGGAACGAAGGAGGTCGACAGGTTTCGTGGCGGATCGTTGACTGCTCCGTCGGGCACTTTTCCCGCGAGTGCTTGCAGGATGGATCTCGCCGCGTGCTCCTCGATCGCCAAGCGTGCCGACGCGACCGCAGATCCGAGGTGCGGGGTGAAGAGGGTATGGCTTGTCAGTTCCATCAGGTCCGTGTGCAGGCCGCTGGGGCGGTCGGGTCGGGAGAGGTCCTCGAATTCGAACACGTCTGCGGCATATCCGCCGAGGTGTCCGCTGCGCAGGAGTTCGGCCACTGCGCCTTCGTTCACCACTGAGCCTCGTCCGACGTTGACCAGCAGCGCTCCGGGTCGCATCGATGTCATCGCTTCGTGGTCGAGCAGGTGCAGTGTGTCCGCCGTCAGGGGGGCGCAGACCACCACGGAGTCGCTGTGCTGCAGAAGCTCGGCGAGTTCCACCCGTTCCATACCGATCGACGCCGCGGTTGCGGACGGCACCGGATCGGGGTCGTGGTAAAGAAGTCGGGGATTGAATCCGGCGAGCATTTGCGCCACGGCCCGGCCGAGTACGCCGGCGCCCACGATGCCAATCGTGGAGCCGACGAGTGTGCGTCCGTAGAGCACCGGCCGCCAGCCGCGGAAACCGGCTCGCACGGTGCGGTCACCGGTCGCCACGTGTCGAGCGAGGCCGATCAGCAGCCCGACTGCCAATTCCGCGGTGGGTTCGGTGAGTAAGTCCTCGACTCGGGTGAGCCAGATGCCGCGCTCGGTGCAGGCGCTAACGTCGATGTTGTCGTAGCCCTTGAGTGCGCCGGCGACCACCTGCAGTCGCGGGCAACCGTCGAGGAACTGCGCGGTGATCCGGTCGGGCATGAACGCCATCAGCCCGTCGGCGTGTGCCACTCGGCGTCGCAATTCGGATGCCGGGAGGCTGTCGTCTTGCTGGTTCGGCACCACGTCGCACTCGCGGCCGAGCATTTCGAGGATCTGGGGATGCACCCGGTGGGTGAGAACGACCACCGGGCGCGCGGACGCGTTTGTCATTGGAACCTTCTTCGTAATGCTCCGCCGAGGGCGTCGACCACGGTGACGGTGGCGAGGATGACGAGCAGGATTGCGGAGACTTCCTGGTACTGGAGGGTGCGGAGGGCGGCCATCAGCTCGAATCCGATGCCGCCGGCGCCGACGACGCCGACGACTACCGAGGCGCGGAAGTTGAGCTCCCACCGGTAGACGGTGACGTCGGCCATTTGGGGCAGCACCTGCGGCAGGATGCCGTGCAGGATCACTTGTGCCCGGGTGGCTCCGGCGGCGCGGGCGACCTCGACGGATGCTTGATCGGCGCGTTCGATCGAGTCGGCGAAGAACTTTCCGACCATGCCGGCGGAGTGGATACCCAGTGCCAGTGCGCCGGGAAGGGCGCCGAAGCCGACGGCGGCGACGAACACGATCGCCATGATCAGCTCGGGCACCGATCGCAGGGTGTTGAGGACCAGGCGCGCGACCGCGTAGACGGTGGGGTGCGGGGAGGTGTTACGGGCCCCGAGCAGCGCGAGTGGGACCGACAGCAGGACCGCCAGTGCGGTGGCCGCGATACTCATCGACATCGAATCCCACAGTGGGCCCCACCACCGGTTGATGTGGGTGAAGTCCGGGGGCCACATGTCGCCCAGGAGGTCGGCGATGTCGGCCAGTCCGGTGATCATCCGTTCGCCGTCGAGTAGTCCCACCGCCCAGACGCACACCAGTACAAGGACGCCGACGACGCCCATGGCGGCGCTGTTGCGCCCCCAGCTGATCCGCACCCGACGCGAGATGCCCCGGTACTGTTCTTCCCGCCGTTCCTCGACGGGGTCCGGCAAAGTGTCGGCGGTCACTGGTAGTCCGCCAGGTCGATGTCCAGCAGGGGCGCGAGGTCGCGCACCGCGTCGTAGTCTTTATCGGTCACAGGTCCGAAACCGGCGGCCTCGAACGCCTCGAGCACGGCATCGTCGTCGAGTTCTAAAAACGCCGCCCGCACTTTTGCCTTGAAGTCCTCGGGCAGGTTCGTCTGCATAGTCCACGGGTAGTTGTAGTAGGGCTTGGACTCCTGGACGGTCACGACCACCTCAGGGTCAATGGTCCCGTCTCGGACCATGCGCTCGTAGATGGGCAGGCTCATGCCGCCCGCGTCGGCGTTGCCGTTCTGCACTGCCAGCGCCACCGCGTCGTGGGCGCCGACGTGCTGTTCTTCGTAATCGCCGTCGTCGACGCGCAGGTCTGCTTCCTCGGCGAGCATGGCCTTGGGTATCAGGTGGCTGGAGGTGCTGGCCGGGTCTCCCCACGCGACGGTCTTGCCAGCGACGTCGTCGAGTGTGGTGATGCCGGAGTCGGCATTGGCGAGAAACACCGCTTGGTAGGTGGGGGCAGCGCCTTCTTCCTCCTGCAGCGCGGCGAAGGGCTCGATGTCGGCCTGCTCCTGGGCGAGCACGTAGGACAATGGCCCGAAGTAGGCCAGTTCCAACCGGCCGCGGGTCATCGCCTCGATCATCGAGGAGTAGTCGGTGGTGACGATGAGTTCGACCTCGACGCCCAACTCGTCCTCTAGGTATTCCTTGAGCGGTTCGTTGTCCTGGATCACTTGAGACGCGTTCTCGTCGGGCAGCAGGGCCACGCGGAGGGTCTCAGGCACCTCGCCGGCGGCAGGCTCGGAGGTGGAGCCGGAGCCGCAGCCGGTGAGAACAAGCGCGAAAGAGGTCAGCGCCGCCAGGGCGGCAACTGTGGAACGGGCTGGTCTGGTCATTGTGAAGAACTCCAGGATCTGGTGAATGTGATTCGGGTGATGCGAACAGCTTCCGGTCAGCGGACATCAGCAGCGAGGTGGCCGGTGACAGTACTGGTGACGGCGTCGCCGTCGGATTCCCCGTTGGGTTCCTCAGTGACGCCTTCGTAGATGAGTCGGATGGCGTCATCGGTGACATCGGACGCGGGGCTGTCATGCACGATCTCGCCGTGTGCGAGGCCGACGATGCGGTCGGCGTGCTCAAGGGCCAGGTCGACCTGGTGGAGGCTGGCGACGAGTGTGATGCCGTTGTTGTGACAGACACGGCGCAACAGCGCCATCACCCGGACTGCGGTGGCCGGGTCGAGGCTGGCAACCGGCTCGTCGGCGAGGATCAGCTGCGGCTGTTGGGCGAGTGCGCGGGCGATGCCGACGCGCTGCTGCATGCCGCCGCTGAGATTGTCGACCCGGGTGAGCGCGTTGTCGAGCAGACCAACCTGGTCGAGCGCCTCGAGGGCGATGCGCTCGTCGGCGCGACCAGCGGGCAGGAGACCGTGCCAGAAACTGTGGTAGCCGACTCGGCCGAGCAGCACGTTGCGCAGCGCGGTGTACCGCGGGACCAACTGGTGGTGCTGGAAAACCATGCCAGTGCGCCGGCGATGCCGTCGTAATGCACGGCGCGAGTCCAGTGCCGGGAGACCGGCGGCACGCACAGTCCCGGTGGTGGGCTGCACGAGCAAATTTATGCACCGCAGCAGCGTCGACTTGCCGGCTCCCGAAGGACCGAGCAGCACGGTCACCTGCCCGGCCTCGATCGTCAGGTCGGTTCGGCGCAGCGCCTGCACGCCCCCCTTGTAGGTCTTGCTCACCTCGACGAGATCGATCATGAAAACCCCTCTATAGGACTTGGTCGAACACCCCGAAACCTATAGAGGACTTACGAACGGACGATTAGGGTTGAGAGAACGGTGAGTGAACCCCGTCCGACCATCCGATGCCGGTGAACGACCGATGACTTCCGCGTTCATGCGACGGCCATAGGGCCCTGTCAGAATGTGTCGTCATGACCTTCGGAAACTCGTGCTGGCCGCCGACAGATTTCGTGATCGGCCACGTCACAGCGGTGCTACCCGATCGGGTGGAGGACAACGCAAGAGTGGTGGTGCGCGAGGGTCGGATCGCCGAGGTGGGCCCACACCCGCCGGGTGCCGGCTGCACCCTGGACGCCCACGGCGCCCACTTGCTGCCGGGCCTGGTCGACGTCCACACCGACATCCTCGCGCGGGAGACCCGGCCGCGACCGGGCGTCGTCCTAGACCCTGCCTTCGCACTGACGTCGGCGGGCGGCCGTCTACGCGCGGCAGGAATCACGACCGCCTTCCACGGCCTTGCATTCCAGGAGCACTCCATCGTGGGAACGACGATCGGTTCCCCCGCTGCCGCAGAATTGTCCGATTCGCTGCGTCATGCCGACGACACCCAGGTCGACCACCAGGTCTTGCACCGGTTGGACGCCCGCTGCGAGTACGGCCGGACGCTGCTCGCAACGGAGCTGGCCGCACTCGACGACTCCGCGGATTCTGAAAGGCTTCGGAGCATCACCACACCGGATGATTCCCAACGCGCACGGGTGCCGATCGTCTCGCACGAGGACCACACACCGGGGCAGGGGCAGTTCGCCGACCCCACGACCATGCAGCGGTGGCTGATCACCAACGAGGGTATGACCGAGGCCGCTGCGGTCGACCACGTCGATCGGTGGCGTCGCACCCGCGCCGAACGTCTCACCGTGCGAGACCGCGCCCTCACGTGGCTGGGCGACCTGGCCCGAGCCGGACACATCCGGCTCTTCGGCCACGACCTGGCCACCCCGGAAGACGTCGCGGCTGCCGCCGACCGCGGCTGCACCGTGGCGGAGTTCCCAACGACCCTGGACGCCGCCCGTGCCGCCCGCGACCGAGGCATGCTCGTCGTTGCTGGCGCCCCGAACGTCGTCCGTGGCGGCTCCCACACCGGGAACGTCTCGGCAGCCGAGCTCGTCGTCGCCGGTGTGGCCGACTCCCTGGCCAGTGACTACCTTCCCTCCTCTATGCTCCCAGCCGCAGTGCGACTTGTGCGCGACGGCGTCCTCTCACTCCCACACGCCGTTCGACTGATCACCTCAGGCCCGGCCGCCTGTGTCGGTCTCTGCGACCGTGGCGCGCTGACCGAAGGCTTCCGAGCCGACCTCGTCCTGACTGACCTCAGCAAGACTTGGCCCGTCGCCCACGTCATTTCGACTCAGTCGCATACCGCTGCCCGCGAGTAGCTCGGATTCAGCGGCAGTAGGCCACGAGGACTGTCACCGCTTCGGCTGTCTCACACCAGTCCGGCGGATAGGGACAGGTCGGTATCGAGAATTGTCGGTCACCCCAGTCGCGTCCACCGCGTCCCTACCGCGCAGGCTCCAGCCGACGTCGTCCGCCTCGATTCCGCCGTCACCATCCGCGCAGCAGACACCTCAGTTCAATCCGGTTACTTGCCGCGGACACCGCGCGGCAGCTTGAGGAGCAACGCCAACAGGCGCGTCTCCGTCATGCCCGACGTCGGTGGATCGAGGCTAAGTGCGTGCCGCGATCAAGGATCCGAGCAGCGAAAGTCACCGGTCTGCAGAATCTTCCGTTGCACGGTTTCGATCAAAACCGGATCTGGCTGGCGCTCGTGCAACTCGCATGCGAGCTGCTCGCGTGGACGCAGATGCTCGCGTTGACCGAGGTTCCGGCGCGGCGGTGGGAACCGAAACGGCTGCGGCTGCGGTTGCTGTCGATCGCGGGGAGGATCGCCCGGCATGCCCGCCGTGTTCGTCTGCGACTGGCTGCGACAGCTCCGGATGTCGATCTTCTCGTGGCCGGCCTGAACCGGCTCGCAGCGCTACCTGCGCCTGCGTGACCTGCATGTACCAGTTTCATCGAGACGAAAGGACACGATTTCCGGGGCCGTGGACCTCGGCGTCACCCGACCGTGTCGGGCAGTCGACCGTGGATACCCACCGGATCCACGGTCTCCACATCCAATCCGAAGACCCTCAGGCCGGCACGCGGAACTCAAGAAAGATCGAGGTTCGCCTGACCTGCCGTTTTCATGAAGAAAGGTGCTCTGAGCTGCAATAATTGTTGTTGCGAAACGACAATCACAAGCAGGGCAAGGAGCACCTTTCTGGTGAAGAACTCTACCGTATTTTACCCGCAGATTCAGGCCACCGCCGACGGCGGCGGCATCATCACCCACGGCGGCACCGTCCTGGCCACCCGTACCGCCGAACTCTCCGGCCTCACCGACGCGCTACGGACCGCGCTCGCGCCGTGGCGCAAACCCCTCGCGACCCACGATCCAGCGAAGATCCTCCTCGATTTGGCCACGAGCCTGATCGTCGGCGGTGACTGCCTGGCCGACATCAGCATGGTCCGCGGTCGTCCCGACGTGTTCGGTCTGGTGGCCTCCGATCCGACGGTCTCACGCCTGATCGCCACCCTGGCCGCCGATCCCGAGCGGGCTGTGAACGCGATCCGGGCCGCTCGCGCCGCCGCCCGCCAGCGCTAAGGTCCTATTTCCCGAGTCTGAGAGGCATCTCGTAGGTGCAATTCAAGCATGCTCCCGTTGCCGTGTCGGCTGTGTTCGATGATCCGAATCTCGTGTCGGTCGCGGGGCTGGTCCCGATGCTCCGTCTTGCCCGTTCTGCGGGGCTTGATGAGCTCGCGCAGTCGCGATTGAGCGTCCCGACGGACAAGGGTGCGAACGCCGGCGGCAAGGTGATGGCGCTGGTCGCGGGGATGCTCGCTGGCGCGGACTCGATCGACGACATGAATCTGCTGCGTCATGGCGGGATGGGCCGGTTGTTCGATCGGACGTATGCACCGTCGACGCTGGGCTCGTTCCTGCGGGAGTTCCGGTTCGGGCACGTCCGCCAGCTCGATGCCGTCGCCTCACGGACGCTGGTGAACCTCGCATCGGCCGCGCCGCTGCTGCAGATCCGGGACGGTGAGCGGGTGATGGTCGACGTGGACGACACGATCATCGAGGTCCACGGGTACCAGAAGCAGGGAGCGTCGTTCGGGTACTCCGGCGTCCGCGGCCTCAACGCCCTCGTCGCGACAGCGTCGACGACGACCTCAGCGCCGGTGATCCTCGCCCAGCGGTTGCGGCAGGGGAAGACCGGTTCCCCGAAAGGCGCGGCCAGGATCGTCGCCGACACCCTCGCCACGCTTCGCCGCATGGACCTGGGCAGCAGTGTTCGGCCGTTGCTGCGGGCGGACTCCGCGTTCTACGGCCACGCCACCATCGGCACCGCGATCAAGGCCGGCGCGGACGTGTCCATCACCGTTCGGATGGACCCCGCGGTGAAGACGGCGATCGCGACGATCCCCGAGGACGGGTGGGAGACGATCGAGTACCCGAACGCGATCCGTGACGAGGTCACGGGCCGGTGGATCTCGAAGGCCGAGGTCGCCGAGGTGCCCTTCGTCGCGTTCCGTTCCCGGAAGATCGCCGAACGGGTTGAAGGACGACTGGTGGTCCGACGGATCCCAGACCTGAACCCCAAGCAGGTCGAGCAGCCGACCTTGTTCGACAGCTACCGGCACCACGCGTTCTTCACCACCACCGACAAGCAGACAATGGGAACCGTCGCGGCGGACAAGACCCACCGCGGGCACGCGATCATCGAGCAAGTTCACGCCGACCTGAAGGCGGGCCCGCTCGCTCACCTGCCCTCGGGAGTGTTCACCGCGAACAGCGCATGGCTCGTCCTCGCCGTGATCGCATTCAACCTCACTCGCGCCGCTGGACTCACCGCCGACCGAGGCGGGCGGCTCGCCCGGGCAACGACCGCGACGATTCGCCGCACCCTCATCTCAGTGCCGGCACGACTGGCACGGACGGCGCGCCGCATCATCCTGCACCTGCCGGACGCCTGGCCCTGGCAGACCGCGTTCGACCGACTCTTCACCGCGACGCACGCACCACCACCACCGGCCGCGGCCAGCTGACCACCGCCGCCACCAGCGGCACGACCGAGAACGAAGTGGACAACCGGGATGAGACGCCCGGAACTCACCCCTGCCCGCAGCCGATCACGCCGCGCCCATCACGCCGACGCCACCCGCCGAAGGCTCATCGGTGGATCGAGGCTAAGCAGAACCAGGTTTCCACCCTGGCCCCGAGCCTCTCACGTAGCGAGCTAGCGCCACGTGAGAGGCTCGGGTTCGTTGAGCGCCGTCCGCCAACCATCGGCGGAGACCGTCATCGGTGGTCCTTGCTAGGACTAGGGGCCTTCAAAGAGGCTGTCGGGCAGATTGATGCCCACCTCCAACGATGTCAGCTCATAGGTTGCACTGTTTCGCGCCCACCGGACTGCTACCCCGGTGGCGGCATCAAAAGCAATCGTGCTGGGATTGCGGTGCTCGTCCTTGACGGAGAACTCCCATGCGGGCCTGCCCGCGACGGTCGCCGGGGTTCCTTTCACCCATGGGACGGTCGGGGCGGTGTGGCGGCCGAAGGTCCAGTTGTCGAAGATCTCCAGCAAGAGCATTGGGTGCAGGCCTTCGGTGTACCGATCGCCAGGCTCGTCGGTCAGCTCCCCGTCAACCCGGAACCAGTTCTCGCCGCGCCGTCCCACGATGCGGCGTACACCCGCCTCGTCAGCTATTCGCCAGGCACGTTTGTGTTTGCGCCAGAACTCAACTGATCTCGTCTCTCCAATGTCATGGTCAGACTCGATTAACGTCCCGTGGAGTGGCAACTTATGCGAAGAGGCATGTAGCTTCACGACCTGCTCCCAGGTGGGGACTTCGTCGACGATGGCGTGGGGAGGCTCGTCAGTTGCTGGGTCGTGTCCCGCAGTAGCTGGGTTGATCGGTACGACGGCAACGGTGAAGCTTGAGGTGGCGAGCAGACGCGGCGTGACTGCGACCCCCGTGAGCTGCTCAGCGAGAGCGAATGCACCCTCGATGTGCTTGTGTTCGGTGCGTTCTTCGGGCGGGACTTGGAGCTCGATACCGCCGACGTCGTGTATCAACTCGATGATGCGAGCTACTGCGCCTGCCGATCCTTGGTGTGCAGATCCTGCGCCCTCCAACTCCCAGGCCGGATTGGATGGACTGAAAAGGACCTGCCTCTTACCGTCGCGCCACCACACGAAATAGTTGTCGCCATTGACATTCTGCGAATGCGTGACGACCTCGTGGCCAGCGATTAGGGGGGCCATAACAGAATCTGTGGTTCCGATGTAGCCATTGCTCTGGATCATGAGCGTCCAGCCGTTCCCCGCGTCTGCGACGGCAACGACTTGGTGATCAGTCACCGACAGGTGCTGCTCCGCAGCCAGCTCGTCGCCTTCAAGCAGAGCATCGTCAGCGCCCATTGCGACAAGACGAGAGCGGCCAGCGTGCAGACTCGCCAAAACCTCGTTGGGCTGGAGCGCACTGATTAAAGTGAGGCAGTACGCGTCCTGAATCCAAGCCTCTTCAGTGATCCACGCGTAGTCACTATATGTCGCCACGCTTCATGTCTACACCCTCAGGAATACATCCCCGACGAAAGCCCCGAAAACGATGAAAGCGGCGAAAATCGGAACGCGGTTCACGACTTACGTCGGACCGTTCTGCTGGCGCGTGCTGGCGAGCAGTTGCCTTATGGCTTGATCCACGAGGCTCTGGACCGGTCGTCCCGTTAGCGCTGAGTGCAGCTTCAAACGACGTATCAACTCGCCATCGAGACGTGTTCCGAACGGCTTAAGGACCCCCGGCCCATGATTGGGCGACGGTCCAGGCAGGTCGGTGGAAGACGTCCGCAGTGTTCCGTCCCTCATAGCAAGCGATCTCCCATCCTTCCCCCTGGAACCCCACAAATCGGTCACCAGTCTCCGAGGCTACGGCGTTGGGTCTGAACGTGCGTACCAATCTTAGGATTCTGGGTCGCTCAGATTTGCTTGAAAATGCAAGCACCGCAGATATGTTGCGCGCCCAGTGGTGATAGTTCGATGGGAGACAACATCGTCCGTGCGATTGCTACCTCGTAGGGTTGACTGGGTGAGGGATTCAGGCGTGGGGCGCGCGATCGCGACGCTGATCGGAATTGTTCTGGTCAGTGTCGCGATCGCGATGCCGCTGGCCGTCGCCCTCGCGTGGCCGCTGATACATGTGTCGGAATCTGTGCTGCACCTGGGCTGCGAGTCGAACACCATCGACGGGCAGCAGGTGTGGGTGTGCCCCGACGGAATCGGATACGTGTTCCCCGGGATCGCTCTGATCGTGGCGCTGACCGTCATCGGTGTCGTCATCGGGGTCTTGTGGCGGCGCGAAGATCTGGGACCACCGGAGGACCGTTTCACCCTGGCCATGATCGTCTCGCTGGCCGCCGGTGCGCTCGCTCTACTCGTTGGGGCAGTGATCACCCTGTGCGGTCTCTTCGACATGAGCGCCGCCTACGGACGGTGGCTGATCCCGGTCGGCCTTGCGGTCGCGGCCGCGTCTCTCGCAGCCCTGGCGGCCCTCAGACAAGCCCGCCTGCGCGCCACCACTAACACGATCGCCGCGCTCGTGGTCCTCGGTGCGCTCATCCCGATCGCGGGACTGGGCCTGCCGCTGGTGGTGGCGCTGGCCGGCGGGTTCGCCGTCGCTGCGGCCATGTACTCGACGACACGAACCGATCACCCTTCGGCTGCGCTCGCCTGACCCGTCCCGGCATTGGCATCCTGGGTGGGGTGTGGACCTGGCTTCGGATCGATCGCAGCGCCGTGGATGTCGGCGACGCTCTCAGCGCTGTGCTGGCGCTCATCGCAGTCCTCATGCCCGCCCTCTTCGGGGACTGGTCAGTGTGGGACGTCGTGATCTTCGGGTGCGGGATAGCGATCCTGGCGATCGTCGCCCTGCGAGTCGTTCTGCACCTCACTGACCGGCTCCCTGCCCGCGGCCGGCACCCGAGCACATGACCGCCACCGGAATGGTGCCGCTACGAGTGACCGCCGACCTGCCGCACGGAGTGTGCTTCGGCACCCCGTGGGGTATCAGCCTCGACGGCCTGCTGGCCTCGGTGCTCTGGCACCGCCGCAAAGCCACCGCCGCCACGCGCGGTGAGGTCCTCACCTACGACCCCCTCGCGGTGCCGGAGGACATGGAGCTTCCCCTGGCGCGCTGCGAGCTGGGGGAGCCGTGGCACTGGATGTGCACCTTCGCCCACACGACGCCGGCCACCACTCAACCCGAGACACGTATGCGATCAAGTCGCACCGATCACGCTGATCTGCAACGCCTCTCACCCTCGGTACCCTCCACGGTCTCCGATACGCGCGGGCACTACCGCAAACGCCTGATCCCCGCCGTCGCGACCGTCACTGCGACGGCGACCTGGCGGGCCGTCGGCGACCCCGAGAAGATCGCCGAGCTGCTCGCCGAGGTCACCGAGATCGGCAAGTACCGCACCAGCGGCGAAGGCCGCGTCAGGTCATGGACCGTCGAACCCGTCCCGGGTGATGACGTGTGGTCGGCCGGCCACGAACACGCCCCCGGCGTCCTGGGCCGCAGCGTGCCGTCACCCTGCGTCGCCGACCGACCTGACATCGTCCACGGTGGGCGTTCCCGCATCGCGGTCCGCGCCCCGTACTCCCACCCAAGCCGCCACGCAACCGCTGCCTACCTACCCGCGCCCTGAGACCGATCCCGGCCCGATCGGATGAGGTGGCGCAGATCGACACCGCGGAAGTCGCCGGGGCGAGCAAGTCGTGGCTGATAGAGGACGTCCCGATGAGGGGCAGGTGCAGACCGATGCCAGGCGCCGACGGCATCGTGGTGGTGGGAACATATCCGCTGCGAAAGGGCTAGGTTGGTGTCGTCATGACCGATAAGTACTTCGCCGCCCAGGGACCTCTGGCCACCGATGTCATGGAATGCCACCGGCCCTACTTCACCGAGGGAATGTTGTCCCGCACAGGGGCTATTCGTGTGCGGCTCCACAACGGCGAGGTCCACCACATCACCGGCACCCGGTACCTCTACACCGAGGCGGGCGCCAGGATTCGCGCCGAGGACATCGACGGCACCCTCGAGGTGATTTACCTCGGCGAAGTGCTTGTCAGCTACGCGCCTGGCGAATGGGCAGACTGGACCGACCTGCAACCGACTGACGGTTCCGAGTAGCTGATGGATAGCGCGAGCATCGAACGCGATCTCACCGAGCACGGCCTGGCGTTCCTTGTCCGGTCGGTGACCAGTATGCGCGGATCAGACGACCGTGGCCCGCTGTTCGCCATCGTCGACTTGGCCGTTGCGATCGAGGTGCTGCTTAAAGCTCGCCTGGTACGGGAGCACTGGAGTTTGATCTGCGCGCAGCCTGATAAGACAAGCGTGGCCCAGTTTGAGGCCGGGCTGGCGAAAACGGTGTCCCCGGAGCAGTCGGTCATACGGCTCGACGGCATCGCCGGGCTCACACTGAAAACGCTCGGTCACGACAAACGGATCGAGAAGATCGGACAGCTACGTAACCGCGTAGTCCACTTCACCGTGCCCACAGACGACGCTTCGATCGGCGTCGCCACCGTCTACGGACACGCACTGAACTTCGCACTATGGTTCCTCGACAACGAATTTCGGGGCAAAGCCAACGGCGACATAGAGGAACTCGTCGAGGAGGTCATCGAACAACTCACCTCCGAACTGCGGTATATCCAGGAGCTGGTGAGTGACCGGATGGGAACAATCGATGAGACTCTCGACGGCGCCGACGTGTGTGTGGACTGTCCGCGCTGCGAGCAACCAGCGCTGATGCTCTTCGAGCAGTCGCAGTCGGTGTATTGCGGCTACTGCCTGTGGAATCCGCAGGACGGATCGTCTGCGGCCCAGGAGTACGAGGAGGCCGTGCTGGGTGGGTCCTACAACGAATCTGCCGGGCCGGGAGGTCCGGTGTGGGACTGCCCACGATGCTCGTCGCCGGCCTTGGTGGAGGGGGTGAAGCAACGCCGCCCGAGCCTGGAATCGTTGTTCGACGGCGGCTGCGATACCCAACCACTGGCCTACTGGGCGTGTTTTGACTGTGGCTGGACAGGCGCAGTGCACGACCTGGACCACTGCGATATGTGCAACGTGGTCACTGACACCGGCGATGAGGGAATGTCTATCTGCGAGGAGTGCTTTGCCTCTCGGCTGAGCAAAGATTGACAGGCTCGTCTGGTGACTGTGCCCAACCATTCCAGGTGATGACCGCTGGTGAGGAATTCGTCACTGAACGGGGTGTGATCGAGGTAGGCCCGGCGGGCATCGCCGGAATCGTGGACGTGGAACTCGCCCAGGGCACCAGTCTGGTCTCGCGTAGTGCGCCCGGTCGCAGTCGAACTGACACTGGACGGGTTTTGAACCCGTTGCAGTGTCGCCAGGCTGTAGCGTCGCGTGCATGCCGAAACACAAGCGGACGGTGACGATCTCCTTTGACTGCGACACCGAGGAGGAGTATCAGCAGGTGGCCAACAGGGACTGCTGCACGATCGGGTGACAGTGTCGGTGTCATGCCGCTGAGGCGGCTGTGTTGATGATCGTCTCGTATTCGACGGGCGTCAACCGGCCGAGGCGGACCTGACGGCGTCGGCGGTGGTAGGTCCGTTCGATCCAGGTGACGATCGCGATCCGCAGCTGCTCGCGGGTGGCCCACCGCTGCCGGTCGAGGACGTTGCGTTGCAGCAGCGCGAAGAACGATTCCATCGCTGCATTGTCGCCGGCGGCGCCGACGCGGCCCATCGATCCGACCAGGCCGTGCCGATTGAGTGCGGACACGAACTTCCGCGACCGGAACTGAGAACCCCTGTCCGAGTGGACAATACAACCAGCAACATCGCCGTCTCGGCGGGCGACCGCATGGTTGAGCGCAGCAACGGCGAGACGGGATTGCATGCGGTCATCGATGCTGTAGCCGACGATCCGCCCCGAGCAGGCATCCTTGATCGCGCAGAGGTAGAGCTTGCCTTCGTCGGTCCAGTGCTCGGTGATATCGGTCAACCACAATTGGTTCGGGGAGTCGGCGGTGAAGTCGCGTTCAACCAGGTCATCGTGCACCGGCGGCCCCGGCTTCTTACCGTTCTTCCCACGTTTCTTACCGAAGCTCGACCACCAGCCGTTGGCGCAGCAGATCCGCCACGCCGTCCTCGCGCTCATCGCCTGACCAGCGTGTTCGGCTTCGTCGGCGAGGAACCGGTACCCGAACTCCGGGTCCTCGCAGTGCGCATCGAACAGGGCGTTCGCCCGCGCGGCCGCGACCCGATCGGCGGTGGTGACCGCCTCCTTGAGCCACCGGTAGTAGGGCTGTCTGGCGAGCTTGAGTACCCGGCACGTCACCGCGACGGGGATTCCGTCGGCGGCGAGCTCCTTCACGAGCGGGTAGAACCTTTTCCCGGCAGGTTCGCCTGCGACAGATACGCCGCGGCCCGGCGCAGGACCTCATTCTCCTGCTCCAACAACCGGATTCGCTTGTTGGCCTCCCGCAACTCCGCCGACTGCCCCGACGTCATCCCAGGCTTGTTGCCGTCATCGATGTCGGCGCGTCGCATCCACTTCTGCAACGTCATCTCATGGATCCCGAAGTCCTTCGCGATCTGCGCGAGCGTCACACCGCTCTCACGATCCCGGGCAACCCGGACCACATCATCACGGAACTCTTTCGGATAAGGCTTAGGCACAGTAGTCATCCTTCCAGGCCGCCCTCCCGGGGCAAGCCAGATCAGATGTCACCTAACCGTGCACCAGTCCCACATGGTGTGGCACTTGATGCGGTTTTCGCCGCACGAGTTCGCGATTTCTCACGACACCACGGCGAATCCGCAAGCTCTCAACGATCACTGGGACAAGCTCGGCTCGGACGTTCGGTGGGCCTAGTCCCCCGGCAGGAAACGTGCTGGGGAATCGGGCCGGGCGCGGCTATGATGGGGCTTGCTTGGGACGAGACAGTCGGTCTGCCCATGACTATCGAGGGTGAGCGAAGATGATGCTGATGACTATCAATGAGGTTGATGCCGCCGCGGTGCGGTGTGCGCGGTTGGCGGTGGGGTTGCTCGAGTACGAAGTCGAGCAGATCCTCGGGCTGGATGCCGGGGCGATCGCGGCCGCCGAGGAACGACGCGCACCGATCCCTGACGGCCTCGTCGAGCTGCTCGACGAGGTGACCGCGGTCGCGGCCACGGAAACGGTGCGGCTGATCGAGACAGCCACAGTCTCGGGCGAGATCGAGGTGTTCAAGGACGCTGCCGACGTATTCGCCGCCACTGCGGGGCGCATCGCGATGGAGGGTGTGTACCGGGTGTGCGCTGGCCGGGCGGCGATGGCCGTGCCCAGTGCGCGAGTGATCCGCCGCGACCTCGACGAGGCCGCCGACCATGCGGCGTGGCTGGTGTGTGTGGCCGCGGCGTGCGGGATGGGGTTCAACCAGATCCAGAAGTGGTTTGATGTGGGCCGAAAACGCGTCCAGACGTGGATCGCCGGGACCGGGGCGGTGCCGGCAGGGGTGGTCGCGGAATTGCGGGAGATCACCACGCGGGCCCGCGCACACGTCGAGGAGATCGCCGCCGGCATCGACGTCGAGGACCCGATCGTGTGGGTGTGCGCGACCGAGGAGCAGATGGAGACACACTGGCCGGCGCACGCCGACCTGCCCCTGACCACCCACCAGGTGTGCGCGGCACGCGCCGCGGCCGGCGTTGACGGCGCGCGGCTGGTGTTTCTGCCAGGCTGAACACGTGAGTTCCACACGCACGGCCTACACCGGGCACGGGGTCATCGACCTCGAGGCCGGGCCGGTTGATGCTGCCCGGTTCAAAGCTGCGGGCGTGGTGGCCGAGAAGTTCTACGACGCGATGGAACAGTCCCGAATCGGCGCTGACCTGTCGGACCGGGTCCTCGAGGACGACACCTCCGGTCACCGCGCCGCACGGGACCGCGACCGCGCATACCCGCGTGACACCTCGACGGTTGACGATGACCGCAAACGCCGGCAGCTGCCTGATCGCGGCGAATTCCGCACCGGGCTGTCGTCTCGGCAACGCAAAGACCGCTCAGCGCTCAAACGACGCGTCCACGAAGCGGCGCCGCGGAGCCAGATCAACGAGATGCAATGGGCGATCGGTGATCCGGATCGGTGGCGCCACCTCAACAGCTCGCTGCGTGAGGCTACCGGCAACGCCCAACAGCTCTCCGACCGTGATCGCCGCTCGGTGCAGCGCCTGGACAGGTTGATCCAGAGCTACGAACGAGACAGCGGGCGTGGGCATGTGGTGTACGCGGTCGCCGAGCTGCCTACCGACACCGCGGTGACCCGCCGACGTGACGTGCCCGAGACGTTGCAGCCCGGGGCGCGGATCTCGTTTGACCAGTACACGATGACCACCCACACCCTGCACGAAGCTGCTGCGGTAGCCGCGCAACGTCGGGGGTCGGGTGCGGCGACGGTGATCTTGGAGATCGAGACCTCCCGGGGGATGTATCTGGGCCGCTCGGACAGCGTCGACGACACCAGCCACCTGCTGCCCCGCGGACTGGGGATGCGGGTGGCCGGCATCGACGAGTACGCCGACTACGCCCGCCCCGGCGGGCATGATTCCACTCTGGTGGTGCAGCTGCGCGACACCCCGCGCGACCCCGACTATCAGCCGCCGGTCACCGGCCGGCGGTTGTTTCGTGACCGCAGAGCTGAGGCCGCCGCGCGTGCCGCAGCCCGAGACACCAAGGAGTCCTAACCGATGTCTGCGACCCGACGACCCAAAGACCTCCCACCAGTGCCCCCGCGCAAGAAGAAGGGCGAGCCGCCCAGTCGCGGCCGGTGGAACGATGTACTGATCGTGCACGACGACATCCGCTTCGGCGTCACCAACTTCCGCTCGATCGAGCCCGGTGACCCCAACGCCGACAACGAAACCCCCGAAGCGCCACGCACCACCACCACGACGTCCCGCCGCAAGCGGTAGGAGTAACCCTGCGTGGCCGCCGCTGACGGACCCGACCCGGGCCTGGACCTCACCGCGCTGCGAGCGGTGCGCGGCCGGGGCCTCGATCCCACTGCTGTGCTCACCCAGATCGCCGACTACCGCGACCACCACAGCGGCATGTGGGTGGCCTGGTCCGGCGGCAAAGACAGCACCGTCGTCGTCGACCTCGCGCGGCGTGTCGACCCACAAGTGCCGGTGGTGTTCTACGACTGCGGCCTGGACTTCCCCGAAACCCGCACCTACCTGCGCGATCTCACCGACGTATGGGATCTGAACCTGCACGTGGTTCCCACCGAACCCGACCTACTCACCCTGCTCGTCGCGGCGGGCGACTTCGACCCGACCGATGCGTCCTGGCGCCTCGAGGTGGACATGCGCCAGGCGATGATCGAAACGCCGGCCGCTCGGGCGCATGCGGTGTTCGGGCCAGCCAACCTGTGGGGTGTACGCGCCGCCGAGTCCGCAGGCCGACGCCACCTCTACCGCACCCAAGCCGCCCGCCACGAGGGCGCCATACCTCGCGGTACGGTGCGCCGCGGCGACGGCACGACCAGCTTCGGGCCGATCTGGAACTGGAGCACGGAACAGGTGTGGACGTACGCCGCAGCTCGCGACATCCCCCCTAACCCGCTGTACGCCAAACTGGAAGCCCTCGGCGCCGACACCCACACCGCCCGCGTCAACGCCATGATCGACCCCTCACGCCTGGACAACGGCCATATCACCCGCCTGGCCGGCGGCTGGCCCGACATCTATCACAGGCTCGTCGACGCGCTGCCTCGGCTGACCGACTATCGATAGGTATGAGGAATTGCATTCGGGCGTAGCTCGACCAGGCTTGGTCTCACACCAGGTTGGGCGACTAGGCGTAGATCGCGATGGGCAGTACTGCAAATGAGCTTCCCGGCACATACGCGGAGAACTCGAGATCAATCCCGCTGCCATCGAAACCCTCGGTGAGGCTCTGTGCCGGTGCCTGCTGGGAGAGGACGGCGAGGTTGTCGAAGACGGTGGCCACGAGGTCGGGGTCGATCCGATCGAGCAGTTTGTTGCGCTCGAGCACTCCGACGTCCTGTTGGAGAGGAGACACGACTTTGCCCAGGACCGTGAATTGACCGTCGAGTAACCGATCTGGGTCCGCGGTGGTGAAATGCGCAGTCTCGCATACAGTCACCGCGGTCAACCCCCGATCCTCGCCTTCCGGGACGTCAGCTTCACTGCTGTCAGTATCGTCTGACTCATCGATGCCTGACCCTTCAACGCCGGTTGCGATCAGTCCGTAGAACTCACGGGTGTGTTCGGAACGAAAGTCCTGGCGTAGTGCGGTGGCGACCGCTGCGGCTAGCTCAGCGGAGTCCGCTGCGTTCAGCTCCCCGACCTGGCGGTGCCTGATGATGCCGTCGACATCGTTGATGTCGCGCAGCTCTCGGTTAGTGGTACGAAGCATGACGTACTTGGTGACGGTCGAGACCAGCTCGGGGGTCGCGATGTCAAGGACGGCGTTGATCTCGTTGGCCCGGAAAGTGCTGGAGAACTCGACAATGTCGCCGGGCTTGAGGTCGTGCGCGGACTCAAGAGTGTCGACGGGCGTGATGATGTTGTTCTCGGAGAGTAGATACCGCAGATAGTTCAAGTAATAAGCTTGAGAGAAGACGTATTTGAGACGCTGCGCCCGGTTTGTCTGGTCGGCCTGCACGGCTTCACGAACTCGTTGCAGGTTGGCGCCGGCATCAGCGCTGCCGAAACCGAGGAACCCAGCCTTTCCGGACGCGTTAGCTCCGGTTGTGTTCCCTTGATTCTGCGACTGTGAGTAGTTCTGCTGGTCTTCGGTCTCGGCCGATTCAAGTAGGCCGGCACCGAGGATGGCCTGGAGCAGTCCCGATACAAAGTCCGGATTCTGATACACAACGACTGGCGCCACTATCGCGGCCGTGCGGCTTCCGCCGTCAGGCTGAGGGCCGGGAGCGGTCTCGGGTGGATGCGTCATCGCCCCAGTCTGCCAAAGTCGTTGCTCTTGTACACCGGTCCGACCCCGGTATGAGGTCGGGCCGGTGTATTGCGTTGTGGCGGTGCTGGTTTGTTGTCGGTGGCAGCGGTTAGTGTGTGGGTTAGTTCCGGACGAGACACACGGTCTGCCGGACTGATTCGAGGGAGTGATTTCGATGGGTGAGTGCATGTCGAGTCGAGTGCCGATGTCGGTGGCATCGATGCTGACGGCGGTGCCTGGTCTGCTGGGTTTCGTGCCGCACCGCTCGCTGGTGATCGTGGCGTTCACCGACGGCGGTGAGCGTGTGGTGGCGACGATGCGTCACGACTTCGCGCGGCTCGCCGATGGCACCGCACACGAACAGATGTATGCGACGCTGCGGGACCTGGCGGCGATCATCGCCACCTATGGCGTGACCACGGTGGCGGCGGTGATCGTGGATGACCGGCTGCGCCGCGGCGATGCCCGGCATCGGGAGTTCGCGCACCGGATGCACGACATCCTCGCCGGGTGCGGCGGGCTGCACGCGGGCTATGTGGTCGAGACGATGACCGAGGGCCAGCGGTGGCGCACACTCTGGGGTGAGGAGGCCCGCGACGGCGACTCGGACCAGGTGCTCGGTGATCCGTTCACCTCGCCGACGGCCACCCGTGCCGCGGTCGAGCAGGGCCGCACGGTGGCCGCCAGCCGCGACCGGGTCGGCGCCGACCTCACCCCAGACGGATGCGC
Source organism: Gordonia sp. CNJ-863 (assembly GCF_001942325.1). NCBI lineage: Bacteria > Bacillati > Actinomycetota > Actinomycetes > Mycobacteriales > Gordoniaceae > Gordonia > Gordonia sp. CNJ-863. The sequence continues at coordinate 6,039 of NZ_MKKG01000021.1, read as the reverse complement.
TTGCGGTGGCTACGAGTTCGACGCCCACGGTCACACCGAGACCGATCCGGTCGCGGCGGTCGCCACGGTGATGGGCGCGCTGGATGGCCCGGTGGACTGTGCGACGGCGGCGGCGGTCGGGCGCGCGTTGTGTGACCTCGACATTCGGGACGCGTTGCTGGCGTTGGCCGGTACTACCGCCCACCGTCACACCGCGGCGAATCTGTGGCAGCACATCGCCCGCCACAGCACCGGCACCGTACGGGCCAGCGCGGCGACGATGCTCGCGCACCTGTACTACCTCGCCGGTGAGGGCGCGATGAGCGGCATCGCACTGGATCAGGCACTCGCCGCGGATCCGGATTGGGCACTCGCGCGGCTGCTCGATGAAGTGCTGCGGGCAGGCGCCCACCCGAGCGCGCTGTGGCCGATGCTCGAGACCAGCGCCGACATGCTCGCCCTACTCGGCGTCCCGGTCGAGGTCGACGCGGCGGCCGCCCTGACCGCCTGACCGCTAGGGCCGACAGCCATTCGAGACCCGGGCGCCGGCACCCCATTCGGGGGCCGGCGCCTTGGTCGTACCGGGCGGACCCCGGTATGAGGTTCGCCCGGTGTATTGCGTTGTGCGACAGCTAGAAAACTGTCGGTGGGTGTGGTTAGTGTGTGGGTTAGTTCCGGACGAGACACACGGTCTGCCGGGCGATTCCCGAAGGGGTGTTGTGGCGATGGATGTTGCCGAGTTGTTCGCAGAGGTTCGTGATTCGTTGGCGGATGTGTTCGCCTCGATCGAGTGGGCCGAGGATGAGATCGCGGCGGCGCAGCGGCGCTGGCCCGCTCGCGCGGATGCGCTGTTCCATTCGTTCTCGCTGATCCGGCCGCCGGTCGAGCTGCTGGAGCGGTTGAGTGTGGAACCGGTGTACCGGGCCTATGCCCGGGAGCTGCTTGACCGGGTCGGCCAAGAGCAGGACACCCGCCCGGGCACGGCGGTGGAAGTGTGTCTGGGACTGCGGGAAGCGAGCTTGCGCGCACCGTTGAGCCATGACGGGTTCGGGCTGTACGCGCGGATGTGGGACGCCGCCGGGCTGCCCGAGGTCGACGGCGTCACCGACATGCGCACCCATTACGAGGCGATCAGCGCCGATGCGCTGGATGAGGCCGAAACCTATGCGCGCCGCCACACGAGTCGCGCGGACCGGGTCCTGGAGGTCACCGGGTGCTGCGGACAACACCACGGTGAACCCGTCACGTGTGTCTATGCCAGCACCGGCCCGGCCAGCACCGACGACACCGACGGCGAGGCCGCCGCATGAGCGCCCCCGATATCTCGCCGGTGTTCACGGTGGAAGTCACCGAGACGACCACCACCCGCTACCGGGTGCGCGCCGCCGACGCTGACCGTGCCCAAGACGTCGCTACCGGCCACAACATCGAGGAAGGCAGTCGGGGTGGTGATGTCGTTGTGTGTGAGCGCGACGCGCAGGCGTTCCCCGAGGCCCCCACGGAGGCGCGGAGCAGCCTGGCGGTGATCATCGACCCTGAGGCCCCGCCAACGGTGACGGTGGGCGAGATCGCTGATCAGATCCCGGCACGGGCCGCGCAGCTCGCCTGCGCGGGCATGATGGTCACCCTCGGTGCGCAGGGTGACTGGACCAGCGAGACCATCGAGTGGGTGGCGGCCTACCTCGTCGATGTCGCGCCGTCGTCGGTGCCGACGTTCACTGACTGGGCCGACGGCGCTACCGAGTTCTGGCGATCGGTCGACGAGGAGGCCACCGGCAGCGCAGACGGCCAGGACATGGCCTGGCTGCGGTTGAATGAGGCGCTAGCCGATCATCGGCGGTTGGCCGGGCAGATCAGTGCGGCGTCGGAGATGTGCGACACCGGGCTGCTGACGTCCTTGGAGATGGACGAGGTCGACTATCTGAAACGGGTGCGTGACGCTGCTGAGGGGGTGCGTCGTGGCTGATGCGAAGTACTCGCGCCGCGACGGTGATGATCCGGGCGCGCACTACATCGAGGAAGCGGTGTCGGTGTACCTGATGCGCCACCCGTCAGAGGATCGGTGGGTGATCGACCCGCTGACCATCGACGGGTGCGCGTTGGATTCGACCCACGACACCTACCCGTCGAACTCCGAATGTCGTTGTGAGGATGAGCCGGTGTGCGACACGGTCACCAATCGGATGGCCGAGCAGCCGTTGCCGTCGGGTGAGGAACTGATGGTGATGCTCGCCGATGCGCTCGGTTATCAGGTGCTCGTGTTGGGGGGTGAGTCGCAGTGACCATCGAACAGCAGCAGGCGGTGTGCCCGGTGGTGTTCAGCGAGCCGGGGGAGCGGGCGCGGGTGGACTCCCGCACGTCGCCGCGAACGCTCCGGGTGGGGCACAAATCGCCGGCCGGCGCTCGGTTCTGCGCTGGCGGAGGCGTTGCAGGTGGGCGTCTCGCGGCGCTGTCGTCGCATCTGACGGTGCGCAATCTTGTTGAGCGCCATACCGAGTTGGCGGCGCTGCGCACCTTGTATGAGGTGATGTGCGCCAACGGGTGGGTAGCGATCCATGTCGACATCACCGACTGTTCGGCGATCGAAACACTCGCGCTGGCCGACGGGGAGCGCTGCTATCTGGGTGCCGACAACGATCTGGATGCGGTCAACGATGTGATGTTCGAGGTTGTCGGCAACTGCCCACGGCGGATCTTCCGGTACCTCGATGGCGAGTATTGGGCTGATCGCGGTGACGTTCGCGCGGCGATCGATTCGGCGCTACGCGCTCAGGTCCCTGCCGGGTGGCCGCCGATCGGCTAGCGCGGACTTTGGCCCCGATTTTGGGGGAGGTGACAGTCTGTCGCCTCCCCCAAAATCGCAGGTCGAGAAGTGCGGTACCGGGCGGACCCCGGTATGAGGTCGGCCCGGTGTATTGCGTTGTGTGACAGATAGAAAGTTGTCGGTGGGTGTGGTTAGTGTGTGGGTTAGTTCCGGACGAGACACACGGTCTGCCGGACTGATTCGAGAGGACAGTGTCATGACTGTTGCGCAGTGGGATGGACGTTTGTTGGCCGGGGATCTGGCCTATGTGAAGCGGGTGACCGGGTTGTCGGCGCGTCGTGGTGTGTTGGCGCCGTTGCGGACGGTGACGATCGCCGTGCTCGGCGGGGTGGGCACGCTGACCCACTACAACTACGACGCCGGGGTGGTGGTGCGCGCCCAGGTGACTGGTGATCTGGCGGCGACCACGGTCGACTTCCCCGAACTCGCCGCCGCGGTCAAAGCCGCGGGGCGCGGGGTGGTGGAGCTCGAGCGCGACGGGGACCGGTTGGTGGTGGCCGGCCCCGACGGGCGGTCGTCGGTGGCGGTGTTCGCCAAGCCTGATGCTGTGCCGGTGATGCCCACGGTCGGCGGGACCGCTGCGATGGTGACCGATACCGGTGTGTTCGCCACCGCGGTGGCCGCGGTGGCGCCGGCGGCCGGTGACGACGCGACGCTGCCGATGCTGACCGGTGTGTACCTCGACGCCGACGACGCCGGGGTGGTGTCGCTGGCGACGACCGACCGGTTCCGCCTGGCGGCAACGGAGTTGGCCACGGCCGCCCCCGCAGAGCTGGACGCGCCGCTGCTGGTGCCGGTGAAGGTCCTCGCGGCGACCGCGGCACGGGTGGCCAAGCGCGACGGGTCGGTGAGCGTCTACGCCGACGGCGGGCATGCTCGGATCAGCGGCCCCGACAGTGACGTGGTGGTTCGGTTGATTGATGCCCAGTTCCCGCGGTGGCGCAATCTGCTCCCGGCCGCCGGGGACGATCGGATGCGGGCGCGGATCGCTGCGGCGGATCTCGCGCGCCGGCTCAAGAAATTGTCGGTGTTCTCGGTGCGGGTCACGATGGCGGCCGATAGCGCTCGGGTGGAGGCCGGCGACCTCGAGACCGGGCAGGTGTCGACGACCTTCGAGGTTCCCGCCCATGACGTCGACGAGCGGGCGGTCGGGATGGTCGCCGGGTACAACCCGGAGTACCTGGCATCCCTGCTGGCGTGCGCGCCGGGCGACGTCGAGTTGACGTGGTCACCGACCGCGCCGACGCGCCGGCCGATGACCATCGAGTTCCGGCGGGGTGCGGCATCTGCTGATGCCGGTCCGGCTGCCCGACGCCGAGACCGCGGCCGCGGCCGCGGCCGCCTAGACCGGCTCCAGCGGGGCGTCGGCACCCACCGATCGGGGTGCCGGCGCCCGGTTGTACCGGCAGGGCAACGACCTCATACCGGGCCGACCCCGGTATGAGGTCGGCCCGGTGTATTGCTTTGTGGCGGTGCTGGATTGTTGTCGGTGGGTGCCGTTAGTGTGTGGGTTAGTTCCGGACGAGACACACGGTCTGCCGGACTTCAAACCGAGAGGGGCCGTCATGGCTAGGACTGCTGTTGTGTCGGGTGTGCGGATCGATACCGAGGGCGCGGTCTCGCGAGTGTCCGCCGAGGGAGGCGACACGCTGAGCATGTTGCAGGCCGGGGTCGGCGGGTACGTCGATGTGGTGCGGCTCCCGGAGGGCATCGACATGTGGGTCGGGGATGAGGCCGCGTACACCCAGCCGGTCAACGCCTGGGCATCGGTGCTCAACGCGATTCTGGACGGTCAGCCGGTGATCTGGGGGCCGGTCGTGTTCGCGTCGTCGACCGCCGCCGGTGACACCGTGTCGCTGTCTGCAGAGCAGGTCGCACGCCTGGCGGCGTGGTTCGCTCACGAGGTCGAGGCTCCCGACGTCGCCGCCGCGATCGCCGATCTCGGTGGCGTCGAGGCTCCCGCCGAGGTGCGGTGATGGCCGCGCCGACGGCGGCGTGTGTGTGCTGGCGGGTGGGCACAGTTCCGCACTCGGGGCACTGCTGTTTCGACGGCCCCGCCGAGGCCTACCAGGGAGACGCGGCACTGCCGCCGTGCGGGCACTGGCACCCCGGACTGCCGATCATCGACACCACCGCACGAGGAAACGACTTACCCGGACGAGACACACGGTCTGCCGGGGAGATGGAAGGGAAAGTCGCATGACGACAATGGAAGTCAGCCACGGACACAACGGGCACGCTGCCGAGCAGGTGTGGCCCGCGATCGGTGAGGGTGTGTTGAATCTGCCGAAACCGGCCACCTGGGCGGGGGCGTGGGTGTGCGCCGACGACGTTCGGCGGATCGAGGCCGAGAACGAACGTCTACGAGCTGAGCTGCGACGCGCCGAGCTGGACCGGGACACCGCCCGTGAGGAGGCGTCGACGCTGGCGAGTGAGGACCGGGCGCGCAACGAGGCGGCGTGCGAGTGGGCCGACGACAACGACCTGTGCAGCCAATTCGAGCAGTTCTGCGATCAATTCGGCTGGCAGGGCCGCGCGGACGACCTCGAGGTCACCGTCGACGTGACGGTGCAGGTGTCAGTGCTGGCCTCTGATGTCCCCCGCAACGAGCAGGACAGCTATTGCCTGGAGCAGCGCATCGACGACGACGCCGTGCGGGAGAAGCTGAACGAGGGCGCATTCTCGCTGACCTCGACATCGATCAGCGATTGGGACCGGGTCTAGTCGCCTGCTGAGTGCCACCGTGGCGGGGTAGGTGAGCGCCCAACTCGGCTACCCCGCCACGGCGGGGTTCCAGGCTCTCAGAGGCGAACAGGAAGGGTGAGGGAGGGGTGCATTTCGGGGGCTCCCCCTCCCTCATCCTGTGAGAGCGTTCTCCCGTTGGGTGTGGCAACTGTCAGAGCACGCGCGGTAGACGATAGCAAACCGGCGATCCGCTGTCGTGACGGGGCAAATCTGCCGGCCTTTTTGGTTGCAGCTGCAATGAACGGTCGCGCTAGTCGTAGATTCCCGTAGGGAATCGGTTGTGTGGCAATGGTTTTTAATTCTGTTGTGCGGTAGTATGTTTCATATGGGTATTGAGAGCGTCCGCAGGACGGTCGGGCGGGATTGGGTGAGGGTCGGCCGCGAGGCCGACACGGCCCTGTCGAGGACCGTTGCTCGGTCCGAACGTGTTAGACTGGGCGACATGAAACACAGTAGCACCACAACCACCTTCCATCCAATCGGCCGTACGG
>NZ_MKKG01000020.1:0-50417 GCF_001942325.1 Gordonia sp. CNJ-863 | reverse complement strand
CGGATGATCTGATCCGGCGTATGCCGCCGGCGCTTGCTACCTGCCATGTCGTCGTCGATTCTTCCTGCCCAAACACTCGGGCAACAGAGTCGCACAACAACTGGACCACTACGAAGGGCCCACCTCACTTGTGCCTGGTGTGCAGTGTCGCCGATAGTGCCATCGCTAGCGCGGTTCCTGCCGGGAGACGCCGCGTTGATCTGATCCCGCAGTTTTAACAGGCTACCTGCTACACGCCAGCTCATTCGCTCGCCTCGTACTTCGCTTTAAGCGCGTTGAATCGCTTGAGCAGACGGGCGTACTTCTCGGCCTCCGCTTTGACGCGCTTCTCGAGTTTCTTGATTTTTGCGTCTTTGTCGTCCAACGACTTCAACGCCTGAGTGAGTTCCGTCTGTAGCTTCACATTCTTCTTCTCCACTTCCTCTACCCGGTCCCGTAGGTCTTTGATATCTTGACGGTCTGTCTCCCTATCTTTGTCGTATCGCTCAAAGAACAGCTCCACACGATCCTTCTTGTGAGGTAACCGTTTCTTGATTACTACGGCGAAGATCGGACCAAGGACGCCGACCACCGCGACCAGTACCCCCGCTAGCGACGAGTCCATGGTTGACTCGCTGGCTTATTGGGGAAATGCAGGTAGACGAAGAACTTGAAGTAGGCAATCAGCGAGAAAAACAAAAGCAGAAATACGTTCGCGTCTAGCTCCTCAACTTGGCGCACTGTCAGCGCTGCGCACCAGAGCATTTGCAATCCGAGACCACAAAGCAGGAAGATTCGCATAAGCTGCAGGGAGTTACGTACATACGCTGCAAGCTGAGCGAGTCCTAGTATCAGAAACAGCGCACCCCAAAACTGGTAGGTCAGAACTCCGTTGATGATGAAGAACTCATTGGTCCGAGCGATGCCGATAATCAGCCCAGGACCCAGCAGAAGGTTCAGTAGGATAAACCCCCGGTAGTGAGCCGCGATGAGCGGTGATAATTGTTTGAGTTCAGTACCTAGGGCAGCCATCCTAGTCACGCCCCAGCACAATTAGTTCGCTACCTACACCAACACCGTTCGCGACGGTTGAGACTAAGTCGATAGTGTTCATAAGCGGCGACGAACCAGAGCGTTTCCAGGTGGATAACGAGTTTGACATATAACCGAGATGGCCCGATTGACACATGCCGCGCACATATCCCGAACCGGTATCGAGAAGGGTCTGCTCAATATTGAACAGGCCGCCGTTCCCAGTTACCGTCATGGTATTCAGTGAGTCAGTTTCAGAGGCGTCGAACGGCATTACACCCGAACCCCCGTTCGCGACGCCATAGCCAATCTTTCGATACCCAGAGCTCAACCCATTGATACGCAGAAGAAAATACGAGTCCGAAGCCGCAGAACTGACTCCGTTAGCGATTATCTGATAGTGGCGCTTACGATTAGAAGATATGTCAACACTTAGTGAAGTCACCGCGCCATTGGCGGTAGCACGGCCGATTTCTTGCCACCAAATACCACCTGTCGAAGTCCAGTCGACGTTGGTAGCCTTCACAGATGCCGGAGCAAGTGGTGTCTTCGATGTAAGAGCAGAGCGTCGGTCAACTATGTTCGCATTGGTGACGTTGTCCACACCGGTTGGGCGGAGTACATCCGCTAGGCGTATCCAGGCGATGGAAGCACCTAGAGCGGACTGAATTGTTGCGTCGCTGACAGCGACAGGAGAACCGGCAGCCGTCCCGGCGATCACCTTGAACTTGAACGACCCCGGCGAGTTGGGCGTAGTAGTGGTGACGACTGATGTATCAACCCAAGCAACCACAGAGTCGTAGCGTGGATTCGTGAAGCTTGCAGCGTTCATTGGCACGTTCGTGACGGTGTCAGTCCAAGCCCAGAAGCTGTAATGCTTTGAAGGGAGCTCCAGCAGCGCGTCGCCAGCTGCGACATCGACTGAGATATTCGCACCAGCCGCACGCTGCGCAATTTTGAGCGAATCGGCATTCACCGCAGTTGCAACACCAGGACCATACAGGCGGTTCAGGAACTTAGAGTGCCCCTCTACGTCCGTCTGGGAGTCGTTCAGTACCGCGGTGAAACTTGTCGTAGACTATCCTCTTTCTTATTTAGCTATCTTCTTCTCTATGTTTTTCAACATAGCAGCAGATATATCATTTGTCATGGCCTTACGTGCCAAATACTCACTGGCACCTGTCGACATCGGCACTGTTATCGAACTCGCGACTGGATCATCTGGTCCCGTTTCAATACCTAAGACCACCCCGGAGGGATGCATCATAACGATCTGTTCCCCGCTCTTGGTGACCTGCACGGTTACATTGGGTTCGTCTTCAATCATTTTCATCTTCATCAGTTCCTAGCGTTATAGTTTCTTGAGCGGTGGACGTGGCCAGAAGAGGTTAGCGCGTACGAAATAGACGTGACTCGCGCCGGAGACATTAGTGAGCTGGATATACACACGCCGGATCTTGTCTACAGTGCTCCACGGGTGCGACTTGGTCAGGCTGTTCCACACGGAGATCCGGGTCGTAGCGTTCGACCCGAACGGGTAGTGGTGTGCCTCGTCGTCGGTGTCAATGCGAACGTCGACGAACACATCCATTACCGATTGAGCCGGGATTGCCGGTAGTCCGCCGTAAGACGAATAGTCGATCTCCATGTACAGGTTGACAGTCTGGCCGTCGACGATGGTGAAGCTGTTCCACCGGATGGAATCTATAGAAGTGTCTGAGCCGAAGATCGCAAACTCGATCGAGCCAGTCCCAATCTTCTGCGGCGTAGTCCGGAAGTCGTTGAAGTCCTGCTCTAGCTGGTTGATCTTACTGATCAATGCGCGGTCAATCCCGTTCTCTGCGTTATTTACTCCCATGCACTCACCTCCAATTTCACTGATTCATTATCGTTGTCGTCGATCGTGATGGTCCGCTTTTCTAGCCGGTACACTCCGTTGATGTCATCGATCAGGGGATGCCCGTTGACTTTCACTCTGACCCGGTCCCCGATCCGGTAGTCCGTGACGAAGGGTGCAACGTTGCCGTTCACTGTCAGCGCGGGGATCTTGATCGGCCGGCTCTTCGCATCCTTCGCCGACTCGGCAGCGTCGGTGATACCTCCACTTGAGTTGTCCGTACCGTTGGACTGCACGATGTCCTGGCGCAGCTGATATTCCAGCTGCGAAGGAATGTCCTGCGCGAACTCCGGCTTCTGGGTTCCGTCCGCTGCTCCCTGGCCCAGTGCGATCACCTCATTAGTTACGTCGGTGCCGTCGTCAGGGGCGTCAAGCTCGAAGATGTTGCCGGGGTACTCGAAGACGATGTCGGGCCGGTCGGACCCGATCTGGGCATAGGTATTGAAGACTTTGTCGTAGGTGAACTCGATGTCGATCGGGTCGGTCTTATACGTCGTCATCGCCTGAAGCGCGTCTTGCAGATTGGTGCGGCTGTAGGTCTTGTCGTAGAGCGCGTCCGAACCACCAGTAAGTCCTCTGGTCACCCCGAAGTTGCCGTTCGTCAGCTGCTGGGTCGCGTTGATCAGGTGCCATGCGAGATCCTTGCGGGACTTCGCTGTGCCCTCAGCGTGCGTGTAGACCTCGGAGACGAATCCCGCGGGCGAGTCGCCGGTGCGCCGCTTGTTAAACAGGGCCAGGAACCCATGCACCCGGCAGACCACGCCCTGCGCTTCCGCCCTGATGCTGGCGTTCTTGTAGACCAGTTGCCCGCCCGTGAGGTAGGTACCAGCTCGGCGCACCCGGACCTCGGTGCTGTTGGTGATCAACAGTTGCTTCGGATCAATGCCTGAGTCACGGCAGTACTTCTCGAAGGCGTTGAGATCCAGCGCGAACTCGATGGACTCGGGATAGTTTCTGCTCTCGACGATCTTCCGCCCCGTTGCCCGTCCACTGAAGTCCGCGAGCATGACGCCGTTCTTGCTCCAGAGTTCGATGGTGTACTTGCTTGACCAGGCCACGACTAGACCCCCATGTAGGGCGGGTTAAATGTCAACAGTGCATACCCGGTGTCGGACGAACTCATCGTCGTGAGCGAGATCGCGTTCGGACCAGGTGCGAGGCCCCACCAGTCGGAAGCGATTGTCTTGGCGCCAATCTGGCTGGCACCGCTTCGGATGATGAGCTGGTTCTCCATATCGATGGTCAGAGGCTCACCCTCTGGAAGGACGTAGTTCAGTTCCAGTCGCTTGCCCGTCGTCTGATTGCTCAGAACCGGCTGTGTCAGCAGCCCCGTCAGTGTGATGACCGGCATCGCGGTCTCGGTTCCGTCGTTCGTGAGGGTGATCGAACCACCCACCGAGGCGTCCGAGATGTACGGGACGATCATCGGAACCGCGTAACCCCCACCTGAAGGCGGACGAATCTGTGCGCTGGTCACGGTCGAAGCTCCGAAGATGAACGGATCGGCACACACTCCAGTGACTTGGTAGGTCGCGTGGATCGGCGACTCCATGTTCATGAGCGGCTTATCGAAGTAGATGTCGACGATGTAGCTGTCGCCGGCCAAAGTCGTGAAGCTAACACGTGTCGGTTCGGGGTAACCGTCGTCATCCTTCTTGATCGCGACCGCAGTGATGAGCGCGCGTCGGTTGGCCTCGAACTCTTCGAGAGACTCTCCGTAGATCAGCCCAGTGAAGGTCACCAGACGCTCGTCGTAGAACTGAGCGGAGACCTCCACGCCGTGCCGACCAGGCTTCGAGTAGCTGCTCGTTCGGTGTTTCGGGCCATCCAGACCCTCGATCGGTATCGACAAGGTGAAGCCAGGCGCCGGTACTCCCCCGCTCATGATCGTCAGCGAACCGATGTTGAACTCCTGCATTACGCGGCCCTCAACATGAAGCCAAGCTCCGCGATGCCCCGGTCGTAGTCGACCTGGTTGTGAATGTGCTGCTCTACGTGGATGTCGCCGCGGCTCTGTGCTTTGCCCGTCATCTGGCGGCTCTGCGAGTTCGTGTAGACCTGCGAGCCCCGCGGTAGGTTGACCAACTCGGGACCGCGCTCGCCCACCCACGCCATGCCACCTGGTGCGTAGTTCGTTCCAGTGGCGAAGCGAGGGATAGAGACCTTGAGGTTGCCGGGTAGACCACTGAGTGCACCGTTGATCGCGCCTTCGAGCACGCCGATGATTGCGTTACCGACTCCGCGTCCGATAGCGCCCCAGTCCAGCTTCTTCAGCCACTCCCAGACTGCGATCGCTCCGTTCTTCACGGCGTCCCAGCCCCGGCCGAAGGCATCACCGATCGACCGGAATACTGCGCCCCAGTCGATGCTCGCAAGCCACGCGATGATCGCGCCGATCGCATTGAAGACGAACACAGGCAACTTGATTGGCAGCGTCGCGAAGAAGCCGATGATAAAACCGACTGTCTCCCAGAAGTTGTCCTTCAGCCACGTGGCCCGATCCGAGATCCACTGGAAGGCCTGCGTGAAGCCCGCCGGCACGGTTTCGGTGAAGAACTTGTACAGAGTGTCGCCGACGCCTCGCAGCCACTCCATCACCGTGCCCCAGCCACCGAAGTGCTTGACGACCTCGTTGATGGCGACACCGAGCAGTGCGCCTAGACCAATGAGCAGCAGAATCGGCCACGTCGCCGCGATCATCCCCGCAGCTGCGCCCCACGCGGCGGTTCCCCAAGCGATGAACGCCGGGATCAAAGCACCCAGGACACCACCCGCAACGGCCGGTGCGTTGTCTTTGATCCAGCCGAGCACACCAGGGAGCTTCTCGAGCGCCCACCCGAAGGCCGTGAGCCCGGCCTCAGCGGCCTTAGCAGCTGCATCCCCGATCAGCTGGAAGCCAGCCTGGATCGCTGGGTCCTTGAGGAGTGTCGTGAGCCTGTCGATCAGCTTGATGCCGCGATCTAGAAGGCCGCCCTCTTTCACGAGCGGTTGTCCGTTGCCGTCGACCTTCGAGAAGTCCACTCCGAGGATAGAAAAGCCGAGGTTGCGGAACGACGACTGAAGGGTGAGTAGCTTGTTGTCGATAGTGTTCGAGTTCTGCTCGACAGCGTCTGCGGGCAGTGCTTGCTCCATCGCAGTACGAAAGTCCTGGAAGGAGACTTCACCCTCGGCCATCCGCTGCCGCAGCTCATCCATCGACACACCAAGGTTGCTAGACAGTGTCTTGCCGACGTTCACGCCCGCGTACATGAGCTGGTTGAAGTCATCGTTCATCAGGCGACCCGACGAGGCCACGCGGCCATAGATCTCAGACAGTGACCCGATGTCCTTGCCGGATACGATCGATGCTCGCCCGAGGAGTTCAATGTCGGACTTGGTCTGAGTCGCTGTGCGACCGAAGGTCATCAGGTTCCGCGCCGCGCCCAGCACTTCAATCCGATCGAACGGCTTGCCCTGTACGTAGTCGATCATCGACTTCAGAACACCGCTCGCTTCTTCTGAGTTGGCGGAGAGACTCTTGATGCCAGCGACGTAGCCCTGCACCTCACGGGTGGAGGTGATCGCGTAGGACATGAGACCGCCGAACCCCACCGAGCCCAGAGCGCCCACTGCAACGGTCGCGAGGCCGGCGCCCTTCGCCAGCATGCTGCTCGACTCGGTTGCCGAGCCCCAGAAGCGCGATAGTCCGCCTGCTTCTCTGCCGCTCCTCGCGCTTGCGCCTGCGGTGGCGTCCAACTCCTTCTGCACACGCTTCAAGGTGGCCGAGGCTTCGTCGGTCGCTCTGATCGTCAGTGTTAGTTCGTTGGCAGAGAGGCTAGGCATCCTAATTCTGTTGTGATTTGGACCTTTCGATCGTCCGTTCAATTGCTATGTACTCAAGGTCCCGGCGGACCACGTCGATCGGCGTCTTCCTGAAGTCCTCCGGGGTAGCGTGCATCTCCTTCCGCCATCGGTACGACATGTAGGCAAGGGTCGGTGTGTGTTGACTCTCGTGCCCGTCGTACGCCGCCGACAGCATCAGGATCAGTCTTTTTTTTCGTCCGGCCCAACCGGTTTGGCTTCGACGGCCACCTGGAACTCGCCGAACAGTTTGTTCGCGAGGAACTCCAGCGCCTCTTTCGGCAGCCTGCGCACGTTGGCGGATGTAATTGCTTCCTTCTTGCCCGCGTCGTCGATGAGGTTCCAGTCAAGGATCGCGGCGGCGATAGGTCCGCTGCTTACACGCACCGTCTGTGTCACCGGATCGAGGATGTCTTCGGCTAGCCCTCCGTAGGGCGCCAGGTCGATCGTCACTTTGATCGGATCTTTCGGGTCAGGAGACGGACACGTCAGCTCCTGAATGTTTGACTTCTGTAGTTGCGGCATCTATCACCTCCTTACGCCGAAGCGAGTTTGTTAATCACTGTCACCGAGAGCATTTGGCCGTCCACACGGTCATAGTTCGGCTGGTACTCACGCTCGTAGAAGAGCGCCTCGTCCGACTTCACCATCGGCTTGTCGCCACCCTTGATGCACGCAAGGTTGTTGAGCGTGACGCGAACCTCGCACTGTCCCTCACTGAACGAGCGGATCACGAGGGCCTTCTTAGAGAGGGCGTTGTACTTCGCTGCCTCAGCGTCGTTCTCGTAGTACTCCTTGACCTTCGCAGTCGCGTCGATGGTCTTGGATCGAACGAGTCGTGACGGACCGAATGATCCGCTAGATTGCGCGCCCTTGTCGTCCTCGAACTCGTGGGTGACCGAGTACTCGCTGCCGTCTTCGGCTGGTGTGTGAGTCGCCGTCAACGCCGCCGTAGCGTCTGCTCCGAAGCGGAACTCCGTACGGCTCCAAAGGAACGGCGCTAGGTCTTCGAGCGTCGGTGTAGTGGGCCGGATATACAGGACATCACCGTTGGCTGTTGCGCCAGGCGTAGTCGTGAGCGTGACCGTCGTGTCGGTCTTTGAGAGAACCGTGTTGTTCTCAGTCGTGCCGTTGGCGTGACGGATTCCGACTGTGTCGCCGGTTCGGAGCAGCTCGGTTGGCTTCGGGTTGTTCGTGCTGTCGAGAGTCAGGGTTGCCGTCGATTGGCTAGTAATGACGGCACCGTGGAAGGCTTTGAGCGCCGAGACCTTGACCTTCCAGCTCTGCCGGTTGTCGCTCCAGCTCGGAGAGATCTCGCTGGCCTGAACACCCGTGAATCGGGAGACCGCGATGCCCTTGCTGATGTCCACCGTGTACGAGCCTGTCGAGGTCCAGTCGGTGGAGTTGAAGAGCCACTGGTAGAAGCCTCCGCCCAGGCTGGTGATGCTGGTGCGTGGAAGCAGTGCATCGAAGAGAAGCGCCGTGCTGGTCGGCTCCGCGAGCACCGTGATGTCGCCGCCGTGAGAGCGGATGCCGGGTGTGGTGAGAAGCCGTGCTGCCTTGGAGCCGAAGACCAGCGATTCGCCGTTTGAGTTCAGCTCCGAGGTCAGGGACTCGTCCGTCATGGGGACGACATGGGTCGCGGCGACCGGCACGCCCTTGGCGTTGTCAGCCTCTCGGCCGAGCGTGAGATAGCCGCTGTTGCCACTAATTCCGTTGTTCATCCGTCTTCACCTCCTTCTTGCCCTTCACCTCCTCGGCTTCAACCTGCTCGAATGCAGGGTGGTTGATCTCTCGGTCCGTCTCGACAGTGTCACCGGCCCCGATAACACCGAAGCGACCAGAGTCTGGTCGGCTTCAGAGACGTTCTTGTATGTAGTTGTCGACATCGATTGTTGGTTCCTGCTTATATCCTCAACTTCGCAGAGTCGACGCGAACGGTCAAGGCGCTACGGCCAACATTGCTTTAATCTCTTGCTGTACCCATACCCATTACAATGCCACCAGCAACTACCCTTGGTGCACCCGAGTACCCAACCATACCAGTAGAGGTACTCGACGCAGCAAATCGAGAGATGCAAAATCCAGAGTAAAGCTAGCAGCTACCCTTGACTGCGATATTGAGCCGGTATATCACCTCGTTTGTAATTAGGGTCTTTATTCTCATAGAACTCAAAGTCATCCGTTACGAAAGAGGCACATACGTTCTGTTGATCACCAAGTGCACCGTCGCTTCGTTCGCCGCTCTCCTCACCATATACACCCCACCTATATCGCGCAAGTTCTTCTATCTTAAAACTCTCTGGTGCATTGATCTGGCTTACAAGCAGATTCATACTTTCTTGAGCAAGCTCAATTTGTTCAGGCGTGTACGTGTTTATAATCGTTGCGTTATCAATATCCATAACACTTGCGAAAAGAGGATCTTGTAGACTTTCTGTGGCATTGAGGGAGGTAGCACCCATTCTTGACCATTTTCCACCATCCTTCGTAACCTGCTCATAACACTCAGAAGGTGAAAGTGCATCTGCCCTCCCGATTACGCCATCGCTTTCGAAAAGTTTGTACACGGTGTAGCCACCAAACAAGAGCAGCAGTGTAGTAAGCGAACTGCCCAAGGCGATCCATAGGCCCTTCCGGGACTTCTTGCGGGGAGGCTGCGGGGGCAGAGGGTACCGCGGGTCCCACCCACCGTGCGGAGGCTGGTTGGGCTGGTAAGCGCCGGGCGGCCCTTGGTAAGTCATCTGTAGTCCCTCCATCGTCGAATCGCTGACCGTAACACGCAATTTGACGATTTTAGCGTCACCCGTTCGACTGAAGCTCAGCTCCCGGTGCGTGCCCTCATGCTGTACGTGCACGAGATCGCCAGATGCGCTTCTGCCGTTACCATGCTTTCCGCGTTCCTAGCGGCGATGCCGTAGTCCACACCGATGGCCGCACTGACCACCACCCTCTCGATCTCCAGGCGGTTCGCGAGCGCGAAGCGAATCGTCCCCGGCGCGTAAGCGCGCCCGTCATCAGTCCGACGTTCGACCAGCCGGCGCAGATGCTTCTTCACGTGCTGCTCGTGGTCAACATCGTCCTTCCAGTCCACCTGCTTATCCAGGATGACCTTGACGACGATTTCCTCGGTGACATCGAGGTAGCCGGTAGCGCCGTACTGAGACCGATCCCCCTGCTTGTCCACCGTGATGCAGGGCAGCGCGTCTGTTGGGATGAGATCAGGGTCTGAGTCGTAGACCGCCTTGATCTCGGACTTGCCGACGAACTCGCGGCGGAGGAATTGAACTATGGCCGCGGTGGGGTCGTTCATGTCGAGCGCTCCTTGATCTTGCGAGCGATGACTGCAGCGACAGTGTTGCGAACATCGTTATCAAGCCCTTGGTAGATGCCGATCATCGCGCGGCGTGGGATCTTCGAGCGTGGGGCGCTCGACTGGTGGAACTTGAACTTGGGGTCGGGGTTGTAGATCGTCACACTGGTTGCCGCTGCTTGGTGGGCGAACCTCGATTGCATCTGACCTGTACGAACCAAGACCGGTCGACCCGCGTAGCGCTTCGCTTTCTGGGCTGCGTAGTCCGTACTCAAGCGAGGCCACGACTCACCGAGACGCTGTCCACGCGAAGCGAAGACGGGGCCGCTGAACATCCGTACAGCGCCGCGACCTACTTCGTCCATTGCTGGCCGTAGGTTCCGTAGATCCAAGCTCAGACCGGACAGCATCGCCTTCAACTGGGCGTCACCGTCGACCTCTAGCCGCATGTCGAGAGAGTTCGCCACGCTAGATCTCCATGTCCATGCGGAAGGCGCGATAGTCGTTGTCACCTGGGTAGAAGCCGATCGACGAGTCGATGATCTCCTCGCCCTCATCGTCCGTCAGTGATGAGTCCTTGTTCTGGAGCGCTTCGAGAGACTCCCTGGCTGCATCGAGGTCGTCTTCCCAGAGAGACTTCTGTCCCGGGAACCGGATCTTGCGAAGCAGAGCCGCAGCCAACTGGATCGTCAGCGTCTTGACGGCACCGGGGACCGGGTTGAACGGCACGTTCTTGCCGTAGACGTTGCGCAGTGAAGCGTTGATCTCGTTCTGTGCGTTGCTGCGACACTGAGCGACGGTGGTGTCGGGCAAGGTGTACGCGTTGAGCGCTCCTGCCTCTTCACGGATCTCGCGCAGGGAGCAGTAATTGCCGAAGTCTTCGCCGCGAGCAGCGGTCGAGTCAGTCAGCGCCGTCTCGTCGCCCGTGTCTAGGTTCGTATAGGTGAAGCGGTACCAGTACGCCGATGATCCGGTGCTATCCCGGTGGTACGTGCTGATCTGTTCCGAGTCGATTTTCCGGGTGGCGAGGGCGACGAAGCTGCCGGTGGGTGGAATGGAGCCGTCTATGTTCGGAGCCCGGTAGATCCGTATGGTGTCACCGAGAACGGAACACACCGAGTCATAAGCGATATGAGCGTGTTGTAGTGCAGCTACGAGCGCCAGCTGAGTTGGAGTGTCTACTGACGCGACGACAGCTCTCTCGCAGCCTTCACGCGACAGCGAGCCCACATACAGGATGTCGCCGGTCGCATAGTCATCCGTGCTGAGCACCTTGATCACGGAGTCGCCAGCAGCCGCGGGCTCGAGCAGCTCAGTGCGTTCCTTGATGTTGATGTCGCTGAATGATTCGATGTTGAGCGTTGCCATGCAATGTGTTCCAGTTACTTACCCCTCAATATGACTTCGTCGGCCACTGCGGTCAAGGGCGTCGACGACTGCCCCGGAGCAAGGAGAACGGTTGCACGAGTGGCGATCACGCCTATCAACCGCCCGACCGGCGATCCAAGCGATACTGAGCCGATACTGAAGGCTCCAAACATCACCAGGTCCCCAGCGCAGCGCGCTTCCAGACGTTGGTAGCAGTGCACACGTAGAGGTAGTTCGCGTCCCACTCGACCTGACCCGCCGCGCCAGGTGATGTTGATGTTGCGGGAGCATTGCCTGAGGTGAGCTTGGGCGAGGTCAGTGTCTTGTTGCTCATGGTGTCGACAGTTGAGCGCCCGACGATAGTGGTCGCCGCACCCGGGAACGTCACGTTGAACGAGTTCGCAGTGATCGTGGCCGGCAGAACCGGCGTCCCGGTCAGGGTCGGGGACGTCAGCGACTTGTTCGTCAGGGCCTGGGCCCCACCTACAGTCACGACGCTCGATGTGTTCGTACCGGCGACAGAAACTCTTGCTTCACCTGTGACGTCGAGCGTCACGGACGGACTGACGTTGTTCACTCCCAGTCGGCCGTTACTCATGTCGAAGACCGCGAAGTTGGCTCCGTCCGGCTTCTTGACGGTCCAGAGAGCACCGATGTCCGGCTGGAGCGAGAGGTTCCCACTCGGCGAGATGCCGAGGCTGAACTTCTTCGGGTTCGCACCGGTCTGTTCGAGGAGCAGCTTCGGCTCCTGGTCGGCAGTGGCGGTGATCGCTTGCGCTGCACGGAACGAGCTGTACGCAGTAGCGTCGACCACCTTCTTGCCAGTGTTGGCCTTGACGTTGCTCATCGAGTCCTCGGATGGCGTGACCGGCGTCCCGATTACAACCGCTGCTCCGCTGGTCGGTGCCGAGCCGAGCCAGTTGCAGGTGATGCTATCCACGGTGTTCTGCCCCGCGTGCCCGTCGAGCTTGATCGCGCACTCAACAACGCCCGCGGCCCCCTGGTAGAAGCGGCAGTCCTTCACCGATGCGCTGGAGCCACCAAGCGCGATCTGCGCAGCGGGTGCGCCGCCCGCATTGGACGCGAAGTAGCTGTCCTTGATATAGACCGACGCGACGCTCGCGCCAGTCTGGATGAACGGCCGCTCAAACGTGCTCGTCTCGAACTTGCAGTCGTCGATAGTGATGTTGTTCATCAGGTGGGTGCTGCCATTGCTTGCCCCGTCCATCTCGATGCACTTCGAGGCGAACGACTCCCATGTACAGCTTCGGAAGCTGAGTCTGTTGCAGTTGTCGTTGGAGAACCCGATCTGTCCGGCGGTGCTTGTCGACCGATTTTGTAGAAACACAGACGCTTTCGTTGCACTCCCAGTGAAATCGAAGGTGCATGCGTCGAAGGTCGTGTCCCAGAACTCCACGCCGTGCACGGCGTGACCGGTTGTACCGATAAAGCGGACCCGTGCCACGTGATTGCGGTTGGTGTAGAACATCCGCAGGAGCGTGTCCGAGCTGCCCGAGGCCCGGAGCGTGAAGTCGCTGAGGACCACCCGTTTGACCGGGCTCGTCGAGACCGCATCGCCAGATCCAGGCACACCGCCTGTCACCGAGAACAAAGGCGAGCCGGTAGAAGTCGTGCGTTTGAAGGTCGTGCCGACAACGGTACTGCCGTTGTCCATCCCCGCCCCAGTGAGTCTTACCGAAGACAGGATGTTTACGGTCCCGTTGACGAGGTAGGTGCCACGAGGTACGAAGACTGATCCCCCACCGATCGCCGCTGCATCAACCGCCGCCTGGATAGGTGCGGTGTCGTCGGTGGTCCCGTCGCCTATCGCTCCATAATCGCGGACGTTGAACATCATGTTCGTCTGCTTCGCGTCTAGCGCCCCCTGAAGCCCTGTGACGGTCGAGACCGGTTGAGTGCCTGTATGATTCGCTCTGTCCCGTAAAGCGTTGTCAGACGCGTTCTGCGTGGCTCCTGGCGCCACACCGGACAGCTTCGTCTTCTCGCCCGTCGTGTAGTCGTTGGAGCTGAGGCCTTTCCCAGCCTCCTGATCGACCTTGGTCTCGATTGCGGCGGTCACCTCGTCGATCTGCGTGAACAGTTCGGTGTCCGCATCAACCCGCGAGATGGTCTCCTGCTGGAGCGCAGCGTGCGCATTCGCAGACACCTCGGTGAGCTGCTCATCCACGTAGGTCGTGTCTGCTTTCCCACTGATGTCGGGCATAGACTCAGCGTCGGCCTTCGTCTCAATGGCCTCTTCAATGTCGGTGAGGACCTTCGCGGTGATGGTCGCCGAGATCCTCCAGCCGGCCACGACATGCTGCGCTGCGCTGCCTTCTTGCGCTCGCTTGATCGTCAGCACATCGCCGGCCACATCCGCGACGTAACCGATCTCAGCGGTGTCCGGCGTTGGCTCAGCTGCAGGGTGACAGATGGTCACGGGGACGTCAGGCTCGAAGCGACTCCCCTGACCCTCGCGCAGCACGAAGGTCTCGCCGGTCAGTGCGGGAGTGGGTGGGACCTGGATGATCCCCGAGAGGAGATTGATGTGTGGATCAAAGGGCATCTGCCCTCAATATGAACCGCGAGGACTAGCAGGTCAAGGCGGCGGCACGGTGGGCTAGGCAGCGCCAGGCTTGCTAGGTCTTTGGGTCTTCCCCTTCGCCGTCGCCGCCGTCATCCCCCTCTTTCTCGCTCTTGAGAACACCATCGGGGGTCCACTCGTCGATGCCCTTGAGAGGCCGCCCCAGCAGGAACAGGACGCCGGGCGAAGCAACAAACACAGCCAGACCGAAGATAATGCCGATCAGTTGGTAACCTGTTGCGTCGCTTGACGTCACCTTTCCGACTACATGCGAGACTTGAACCGCAGCGAAGGTGAGTGTGAGCGCCACGATCAGCACCGCGACCCATGCTAGTGCTTTCCAGACCTTGACCTGACTCACCATCTCCTCGGCCATCTCCGCTACCGCCCTTAAGTACCGCCTGCGCACCGCAGCATCGGCTGGAGATAGCTTTTCTACTGCAATATCTTTCGGCCAGAGTTCGCCGATTCCGCTGGGCTCACTATGGAGTGCGTGCATGAACTGACTATCCCGAACGAAGTCCGCCGTGGGCACCGCGGAAACCAGCTGTTCAGCTGCCTGCTGCGACCCAAATTCTTTAGCAAACAGAAGTGAGTCTGAGTTAGCGCCCCTAAGTTTTAGGTTTGTTAAGGACCAGCCCGCACGCTCTAACGAGACTTGTTGTTCCAAGTCGCTAGAGTCGACCTGCCAAATAACTACGGTCATAATGGCGCCCCCACGGTAAGGAATGAGTGGCAGCAGCCTATGCCTGACCGCGCCCGCTCGGTGCTGCTTCCGGAGTATCTACTGCGAAGGCCACGAAAGTAGGATCGCTGCGCTGATCACCAAGATCAATACCGCCGTCAAGATGCTCACTAGACGCCAGTCGGTCGGAGCTTCCAATGTGGCCGGCTCCGCCACCACCGCCGCGAGGAACCGTCGCGCTGCCGGGTTCACGCCTTCTACCGCCCCGAGCGGATCGTAGGTCATGAGCAAGATGCCGACTTGGTCTGCGTAGGTGGTCGCCTGGTCGCTGTAACCAGAAGCGCTGAAGAAGAGAAGCTGCTCGGTCCCTGCACCCCTCGCCCCGTAGAGATTCTGCACGTCTGGACGACCGGTGACTCCACCCTTCCACTTCACCTGAGCGAGGGCACGGGAGGAGCGGACGTCGATGCCACCGTCCGAGCCGCCGGTTGTTGCGACGGCATCGACGAAGCCCCACGAGCGCATCTGATCCTGGGCGTTCAGTTCGGCTTGGTGCGGTGTGGTGATGTAGTGCATCTGCTGCCTAATGAAACACAACTCAGCGCGTCCGACTAGAGCTGTCGGTGGTGCACTTAGAATCCAACCTATGAGCGGGTTGTCAGACTTCCTGACCCAGGGTTCCTACTGGTGGGGTGTAATTTCGGGTGCGGTCGTCACCGCAGGTGGCGGTGCGCTGTCGCTGCGAGCCAGCGACAAGCGCAAGGCGGCTCAGGAGGACAAGGTTCAAGGGCGCAAAGAGGAGCACGAGAAGCAACTCGACGCTGACCGGGCGGCACGTGATGCCAAAATACGAAGTGATCAGCTGACACGCGAACGAGCCGGTGAGTTCGTTGCAGTATGTACCGACATCTTCAACAAGTCGGCCGACATCGAGGGAGTCTTCAACCTCCTGCGGGATCAGTTCTACAACAACGCTGATCTGCCAGACCCGAAAGCCGACGACAAGTTTGCCTATGCCCAGGAGCAAGCCGAGTCGACCATGAGAATCTCTGATTCTTACAACCAGCTCCGACTCGTGGCTTCGAAGCCGATCATGGACCGCGCGATGGATCTAAATCTCGCGGCGATGACAGTCTTGAAAGCGATCACCAATCCGCTCGCCAAGGGCCACATGCAGCAGCAGTTCGGCAAAGCGCTCGATGACTTCGTGGAGGCCGTACGGGCAGAGCTTGGGCTCGACCCATACGGCGCTGAAGAAGCACAGCGTGAGACAGCGAGCTTCATGGAGAACCTGAAGAAGCAGGTCGACGAGTACCTAGACGAGGCTCGTCGTGACATGTCTGAAGGCCGCGTACACAACCCTTACGGCTCTTCAACGCGAAGGACCCGCCCTCAATCTTGAGCGGGTCCTTCGTTCCAGCATCGCTGTCTACTTGCTCTGCGCAGCCTTTTTGATCTTCTCCGCCTCAGCTTTCGCGTCGGCAACGACTTTCACTGCGTCCTGCTTGGCAGCCTCAGCCACCTTGTCGGCATCAGTCTTGGCGTCGTTGCGGATCTTCTCCGCCTCATCCTTCGCATCAGCGAGCGCCTTCTCAGCCTGAGCTACGAGCGCTTTCGCCTTGTCCTCGGCTGCCGAGTCGGTGGACTGATCCTCTTTCGGAGCGTTCGGGTCGCGGAGCGCGCCAGCTTCGATCAGCTGGTTCACGGTCTCCTTATCGCCCTCGAAGGTGTCACCCTTCTTGTAGGCGACGCCGTCGTGGTTGATGTTGTTGATTACCTTCGCTTGTGCCATCGGGTGACCTCCTTACGGTTCGATCAGAGTTACTTTGTACGAGTTTGTCGCAGTAGCAGCGGCCGCCAGTGTGATCGTGAGCGTGGTGCCGCTGATCGCGACGTTGTCCACGAACTGGTCCTGGTTGCCGGCCGGGTAGACACCGAGGACTACCGAGCCCGCGACCACCGTCGCGGTGCCGCTCGTTGCCGAGCTAGCGACCGTGACGGTCTTGGTCACAACGCTGGTGGTCGCGTCGATCTTGGCGCCGACGAGCTTCGCGCCGCGGAATGCTGGTTCGTTACGTGCCATGAGCCAGGCCTCCTACGCCACCGCGTTGCGGATTAGATAGAAGCACTCGGTGTTCATGATGATGTGGTCGTACTGGTCGCGGACCACGATCTCTGTGCCTGGAGGGTTGTTGAATGCCTCTTTGGTCACCTCACGAGCGTTCTCGAGGCGGAATTTGTAGCCACCGTTGACTTCCTTGCGGCCTGGGCGTGGAGTGATGTAGCCGAGCCACGCGTTCTTACCCCACACGCTGGTGAACACGTCGTTGACGCCTTCCTTGCCGGTGTTGGCTTGCGCACGTCCTACGACGATGCGGGTGATGCCAAACGGACGGAAGAGTGCGAGCATCGCTTCCTCGGTGATCACACCTGTCTGGCTCCACTTGATGCGGTCGAGCAGCTCTGGGTGAAGGATCAGGTTGTCGTAGACCTCCGAGCCCATGAACAGCGTGTTGTACTTCTTGAAGCTCGCTGTCTGCGCCGCAGTCTTCAGATCCTGGAACGGATTCGAGTTCGAGTCGTTCCACTGGCTGGTACCGCTGAGGGTTGTGTTCTGAGTGATGACGCTGGTGTCAGCAAGCTGCGTAGCCAGGGCGTTCTCGTCGATGAGAGCCATCTTGGTGTGCAGGTTCTCGACTGCGTCAGCTTCCGGTTCGAACGGATCGTCCGTGAGCTGGTAGTCGGCGCGAGTCACGAAGTCGCTCAGTGCGTGTTCGTTGAGCGGACCGAAGACATCGACACCGCGGTTGAGCGACACGCGCTTCGCTTTCGCTTCACCGGCACGGACAGAGCTAGTCGGGATGATCAGCGAGTCCTTGAGGTACTTACCGACTTCGAAGGTTGGTTTCTTAACGATCACCTCGGGAAAGATGATGTCAGAGATGAAGTCGCTGTCTGCGTTCTGCCAAGCCGTGCTGACGTTGGTCAGCCGTTGATCTTGGAATACTGGTCGGTTTGCCATATTCAGTTGTCTCTACTTTCTAATACTTTTCGTTTGATTTGATATATTCACCGATCTCGTTCGCAGCGAACGCACGGACGGCTCGACCGATGACGCGGTTGCCGGTGGTCGTCGTAGCGACCGCTTTGCCGTTCGCATCGCTGGTGATGAACGCGTCCTTCGCGATGGTCGCGTTGGCTGCTTTTACGCGGAACGTGCCCTGGCCGTTGATGGTCACGACTTCGGCGACTTCGCCCTGCTTCGGCTCGTTGTCGAGGACGCCGATGATCGCATCGGTTGCGGCAGCGGCAAGTACGACCTGACCATCGGTGTTCAGTTTGACTAGGTGGTAGCGCTTGGTGCTGAGATCAGCGCCAGCTACTTCGGTGTATCGATCGCCTGGTTGGTATGACATCTATGCCTCCTCCTCTTCTTTAACTCGTTCAGCAAGGGCGGTGTCGCTGGCGAGAATTTCTTTACGTGCGGCTGCGTAGGACAGCTGTTTGCCGGCCTCGCGTGACGCCTGCAGCTTCGCGGTGACCTGGTTGTGCAGCTCCTGGCTGGCTTCGATCTTCGCGTCAGTGCCTGCGTCGCCAAGTTCTTTGCCGATGTTCTCGTTGGCTGGCAGTGCAGCGAGCTGTGTCTCGAGTGCCGTGCGTGCATCACCGCGAGAAGCGAGCAGCGTCTTGGACCATGAGTCCTTCGCGTCCCGTTTGATCTGGCCGGCTTTCACGCGGGCTTCGAGGAACGCGTCAACTTCCTTGGTCTCGATCTTCGTGCGCAGTGCTTCGTTCTCGTCGCGTGATGCTTTGAGCTGCTTCTCTAGCTCGGTCACACGACCGGCGATCGCGCTAGCTTCGATCTTCGATGGATCGTCACCTGACGGTGCAGGTGCTTGCGTCTCTGGAGCCTGAGTCTCAGGCGCAGCGGTCTCGGCCGGTTTGTCTTCGAGGCCGAACTTCGCGCGCTCGTCGTCGGTTAGCTCAGACTTGTTGTCCGAGAGAAACTGTTTCTGTTCGTCGTTGAGGTCTTTCACCTCCTTGGTGCGTAGATCTTCTACGTTCATGCGTTCTCCTTGGTTATGTTTGTCGCTCTCGTCCGAGCCCTGGCTCGCCTTCACTGCCTTGCTAGGCGGGACGCGCGATGCCGTGATCGGCTTAAGCTTCTTGAAGAGGGGGATATTGGTAAGTGCTGCCCCGGTCAGCACGTTGTCCACGAAGGTGAACTCCTGCTCGGGGTCCTCCCACGGGTAGCCCCGGGGGTTGAACTCGGGACTGATGTAGGACCACTCCCGGTCCTTGATCGCCTGGACGGCGGCGGGCGTCCACTGGACGTCGCCCATGAGCGCGGCTGTCCCGTTGACCGCATCGACGTAGAGGCGAGTGATCCAGCCGGAGGCCTTGCCGCCCATGTTGTGGCCTTCGTTGACCGGGGCGCGAGGTTGGTCCTCCGCGACCAGGCCGACGCCCTCGCTGAAGTGGGAGACCATCTCTTCGAGGTCTTCGCCTGTCAACTCGAAGTCACCGTGCCACGGCGTGTTCCACGTACCCGCTTTGAGCAAGTTGATTGTGGTCGGAGCGTTGCCGTTCTGATCAGCCTTGATTGGTGCTTTGGTGACGAAGCTTCTCATCTGCTTCTGAACATGCGGAAGCAGTCATGGTTTGTCAAGAGTCCACTCGGACGAAACCCGTCGTGCCGAGCGAGATTCCCACCCG
Organism: Gordonia sp. CNJ-863; assembly: GCF_001942325.1. Lineage (NCBI taxonomy): Bacteria > Bacillati > Actinomycetota > Actinomycetes > Mycobacteriales > Gordoniaceae > Gordonia > Gordonia sp. CNJ-863. The sequence goes on along the minus strand of NZ_MKKG01000020.1, from coordinate 31,003 downwards.
ACAACCGAGGATTGTGCTGCGCGACAGGTCGATTGGCGTGTTAGCATCCGCTGACGCCTAGGAGGCAAAATGGCTGGCACACCGCCCTTCGACCCCGCGCTGCGGGAAGAGTTCTCGAACTCCAACGACCCAGTGAAGCGCATACAGGCACTCGAACAGGACCTCGTGAAGCAACCAGTCGTCACCGACTACATAGACGGCAGAGACAACTCTAAGTATCCGAAACTTTTGAAGACCTGGGCGCCGACCTGGCTGTTCGGTCGAAGAGAGTTCTTTATTGCCACGGGAAGTGGCAGCAACGTTCAGGGGTACGCGGCCCATCGCTTGCCGTACTTCGTCCGCGAAGCACGGGTAGTCATAACGATGGCGTTGATTGGTTTCGGGATAATTACAGCTGTAGACATCGTACTTCGCGCGTTACGACAGTCCATGGTCAAGTACAGCGAAGAGGAAATGTCTGCCGTCATCAGCATCCTTGGCTCTTGGAATACTGATCGCCGAAGCAGTTTCAGTTGGCTGGTCCCAGATATCGTGTTCAGGGTCGAGCCATTCCCGATAGTTTCCTTCCTGTCTTATTCGCCCGCCATTCTGCTCGGCGTAGCGATGTTCGCTGTGTTTCTTCCGCTGAGGAAGCTCCCTCTTGTCGGCTCCATCACTGCAATATTTACTGTCGCCGTCTGCTTCCTAAACGGCCTCGGAGTTATCTACGCGGTCAAGTACTGGACGCTGGCAACGGGATTCGTTTGCTTGGCCGCGGGATGCCTCGCGATCTGGAGGTCCCGCGAGTACCTCGCGGTACTTCGCAGAGCGAACGAGTACTTCGACCGGGTGTACTGGCCCGTAATGGCGCCTATCGCACCCAAGTCTGCACAAGCGATGTCGCGGAGAATTTCGGACGCAAGGCGAAATCAAGCGTACGACGAGTTCCGAAAGAATAAGGATAGATTCGATCGGAGAAATAATTCGGAGCGAGACGCCTCTGCGTTCTGGTCTGCCGAGCGCGACGCGAACTACCTCGGGCGCTCAACCATTCCCGATGTCAGCGGCGGGTTCGCGCCGATGGGCGGCCGTAAACTCGGCGAGATCATCAGAGACGGAAAGCACAGCACCAACCCACAAGAACTAGCACAGGCCGCAGGTATCACAGTCTCTGACGCTGAGATCGTCCTTCGCGGCGGACTCGGAGCAAACCTGCGAGGTCACCTATCACCAGACGTCGCTCGCCTATACGAGATGTTCAACTAGTACTCGTAGTACACCGAGCATCGACATCTCGGGTGCGCAGAAGGAACCGACCGGACACTTCCGTTGCCCAGCACGAAGTCCTCGTCGAGCGCAACCTTCTTGCCGTCCAACGGTGCGCAGATCTTGCACGCGCCAGCCAACGCCTCCCACACCTTCGACTTTGCCCCGGTTTCCTGGGCGTAGCCGAGCTGTCCTTGGCTCCACGCGTTCACGCTCTCGGTCTGCGCGATCATCTCCGCCCGCACCGGGTTGTTGATCGTCCGCTGGATGCGCTCGATGGCCTGCGACGTCGTCTCGCCGCGCGAGAGCGACTGTTTGATGCTGAGACGGAGCTTGTCTCGCGTCGTCTCGGTCACGCCGCTCACGAGGCCGGCAACGTGCTTCTCAGCTGCGCGGGTAACGAAGTCCTGAATGCTGTCGACGTAGATCGGGAGTCCGTAGCGCTCGATCGCTGCATCCACCCCGATCGCCATGATGATGTTGATGGCCTCGACGATGTACTTCGTCAGGTCGACGGCTTCGCCCTTCCACACCTCGGCACTGCCGCTGGCGACTGCGTCGGCGTGGATCGACGCCTGAACGCTCGGCAGCTTCGCCAGCTCGCTGGCGTACTCAGTCCAGTCGATATACCGATCCGCTCGGAGCGAGAGGTTGTACAGGTACTCCCCCGCCTGGCTCTGCAGCTCGGCCTCGGTCTTCACCAACGCGCGGAACTGTTTCGGGGTCGCCTTGTAGCTCGGGTGCCACTCCTCGGAGGCGCGGATCGTGGCGGTCAGCTCGGCGTGGGCACTACGCAGCGAGAGCCGATCGGCCATAGATCAGCTGCTCCAGTTCAGCCTTGTTCTTGCGGGCGTCGGCTAGGACGCGAGCGGCTTTCACCTCGTCTTGGTCCTTAATCTCCTCGTCGGCCTCGCGGTCCTTGTCCTTCGTCTTCTTCGACTTCGTTGTGGTTTCGTCATCGTCTGCGTCTTCGTCGACACGGTCGGGCAGGTCGAGCATCGTGCGGATGTGGTCCTCGTCAGCGTCGCTCGGCGTGATGGCCTTGGCGTCGGTGAGGGTCTTGTAGACCTCGGCAAACTCCTTGACGTTGCTCTTGGCAATCTCGCCGCACGTCCACTCTGGGTAGTCGGCGTTGGTGAAGTTGAGGTCCACGATCAGCTTGACGAGCTTCTCGTTGATGCGAGCGGCGATCTGCGAGCCCAGCGCCTGGTTGGTCTGCTGCAGGAGTTCCTTCTGGGTATCGCTGGCCGAGTACGAGCCGGACGACTCGGATGCGCCGATGTCTAGGTACTGCACCTGCATTGACTTGAGGATGCTGCGGTCGTGACGTGCGATGGCTTTGGTCGGGTCGGCCACAGTGTTGGCCTTCATGTCCATGAACTCGATCTCCCAACCCTCAGGCTCCTCGATGTAGGCCTGTTCGTTGGCTCGGATGTTGCGGGCGGCGTTGCGAGCGGTCTGTTTCATTGTGTCGGAAGCGCTTCTCGGGTGCTTGATCTTCACGACGCCGAGCCCCTGGCGCTCCTGCTGCAAAGCTTCGATGCGTTCGAGGTTCTTCTTGTAATACCAAGAGCCATAGGCAGGTCGCAGGATCGAGAGACCCTGCCAGTTGTCGCCCTCCTGCTGGAAGGTGAACGAGGCCATCTTCTCGTCGGGGATCGAGACGATCTTCCCGGCCGCGGTCAGCTGCTGGATGCCGGGCTTCTTGTCCGCGGTCTCCCACGACTGGATAGTGGTCTGCTTGCGGTAGGCGGCCTTGACCGGGACCAGGTACTCCTTGCCGTTGAACTCCACCCAGTCCACAACGATCTCGAAGACCGAGAAGCCAAAATCGAGCATGGTGAGGATCTCGGGGAGCAGGCGTTGCTTCCAGTGCAGCACCTTGACCATGGTGTAGTCGGTGAGCGCCTTGGTCTCGAGGTCTACCCTCTCCTCGCCGGCCGCTTGGGCGTACCAATCGGCAGCGATCAGTGGGGCCTTCGCAGCAATTAGGCCGGCCTTGACCGTGGCGTCGCCGCGGCGCATCTCCTCGATGGTGCGCATGAGCGCGGGGCCACGGAGGGTGGAGATGTACTCGTCGCTGTCCGAGATGATCCCCGAGAAGATGGCTACGCCAGAGTCGCCGAACTCCGTACTGTATTGCGTTGTCTTTCTGCGATTCTGGCTTGCCATACGTACTTCTAGTCATAACTCAGATGCGTGAGTTGGACAAGCCTCCGAAGACCGGGTCGGCGCCACCGCCGAAGGCAGACGACACATCATCTTCGTCCGCAGCACCGCCATCGGGGAACGCCTGGAGCGGGTTGCCGATCAGGTCGACAAGCGCGTAGCGGGCACCGTCGAGAAGGTGGTTCCAGAGGTCGATCGGTTCGTTCAACGCCTTGCCGGTCCGGTCTGTCTTCCAGACGTAGTTCCGTTGCTCCTTGATGAGGTTGAGGCTCCGCTTGGTCATGTAGACCTTGACGAACTGCACTGTGTCGATGCCGTTGCGGATTGAGTCCGCGCCCTTCTCCGCACCGATGATCGGCACGCCGTGGTCGGAGATGTCGTCGATGGACTTCGGCTCGGCGCTGTCCGCGACCACGAGGGCGTCCGGGTCGGGCAGTCCCTGGATGAACGTGGCGATCTGCGGGTTCTTCATGCCCGTCCGGTAGAGCTGCTCGTCCAGAATGTACGCGCCGTTCCACTCGTAGACGTCGACCAACCCGGTCGGGTGGTTGGTGTAGCCGAAGTCGAGCCCGCGGCGGCGTAGACGCGCCTCTGCGGGGACACCATCGATCTGTAGCCAGTCCGGGTAGATCTGCCCTTCCAGCACGCCCACCTCGCCAAGCCCGTAGACACGCCAGTAGTTCTTGTTGTGCTTGCGGCTCTCGATGGACCGGACGATGGCCGGTTCCAGCGCCTCGTTGTCCCGGTAGGTCAGCTTCAGGAACTCATGCGGCACATATGGCATGACCTCTTCGTGCACCCAGAACGAAGCAACCGGGTTGAAGTCGAGGATGACCACCTTGCGGGTACGCGTCTCGAGCTGGGTGTACACCTCGTAGGTCACGTTGTTGCACTCGTTGAGGAAGAGGATGTCGCGGCGTGGCCCGTGCGCCTTACCGCTGTCGACGGAGAAGAACTCGATGACCGACCCGTTGGAGAAAGTGTAGATGAACTCGCCCTTGCTCCACGAGTCTTCGTTCCAGTAGTGCTGCGCCTTCATGATCGACTTGAAGTCACGGATGGCACCGAGCTTCAGGTGCGGAAGCGATTCGGAGACAACACTGATGAGCAGGTCGTCGTTCGCTTGGGCGGTATGGATCAGGTAGGCAAGGATCGAGAACGTCTTGCTCGCGGAGGTACCGCCCTGGATGATGCGAAGGCGACGCCTAAGCTGGCTGATCTTCGTGAGAGCTGTCGTCTGTTTGAGCAGCATCGTCATCCACCTCTAGCTTCGCGGGGGCCAGGCCAGCGAGGAGAGGCATCGGCTGATCCTTCGTGGTGTGGTCGACCTCTTGGCGATCGCGCCAGCCAGCGTTGTTCTTCAGCCAGAAGATCGCACCGGTAGCCGGCGCACCGGAGAGGAGGAACTCTTCGGCATTCTGTTGGACTCGGAGTTTCGCGTCTTTTATAACGTCAGAAAACCTGTCCCCCGCGGCGTCGATGTCGCCCGCTTTGTCGTCGTACTTACCGCTCTCATAATCGAGCAGAGTCTCACGAGATGTTTTCAACGCCCTAGCAAGACCCGTGATCGTATACGGGACAGCTTGTGTCAGCACCTCGCGCTCGACCCACAGGGCGTTGCCCTCCCTGCCGTGGCCGTCAACGACTCGACGCATCTCTGTGTGCGGATCGCACCGATCGAAGTACTCGCTGATCTTGAGCTTCAGTTCAGCGACCGTCTCGAACTTGAGTGGCCGTCCGCCGAGGTTGGGTGTGGGGTCTTGTGCGTCTGGCATAGATGCCACTATTTACCCACGTCAATCGCATTTTGTAAATAACCAAGTAGCCTCACCGTGAGGCTACATCTAGTGGTTACCGCACTGTTCAAGTGGAACATCTAGTGTTCATTCCGGCGTGTCGCGCCTAGATTGTCAGTGCTCACGCTTACTCTGGAGATGCAGAAGTGCCCGAAACCTCGGGCATAAGACGCTACGAGGCTTCGGGCTGGTGTTCCGTGGAAGGAACCTAACCCTAAGCTCCGGCACGTCTACCAACAAATCGACGCGCCATGTCGCCGGATCTGCACGGCGATCGCGCGAGAAGTCGGAGACCAACATGGCTCCCAAGAAGAGCGAACCGCTCAAACCAGGTCAGAAGTCGCCCGTCTCAGGACAGGGTGAAGTTGTCGGACCTCGCGGCGGTCGTACCGGTCACGAGGTCACGCTGATCCAGGGGCATCGCGTGCCGCCTACCCAGAAGCCAGGACAGAAGGTTGTGGTCGTTGACCCGACCAAGAACGGCGCCGGTAAGCCGAAGTAGCCCCAACCCTCCGGTGGGCCAACGCGAAGCGCCGCGCTTGGCCCACCGGAGGCTCTGGCCTGAACTAGTCAGCCACTGATCACCGCGATATCGTCGCTGTTCAGGCCGTACAAGTCATAGACGATGGTGTCTATCCGCCCGTCCGCGCGGTTGAACGTCTCTACCAAGGGTTGAACGTCCGCGCGGTACTGGTTGAAGACGACCATCACATCGTTCTTCTTTGCGAGCGTGAGCTTTCTCTTGATCAGACGGGTGATGAACTCATCGAAGTCGACGGCCCACCACTCGCCGAGGTTCTGTGGCCAGCTGGGCAGTTTCAGATCAGACATGATCAGCGTCTTGAAGTTGTCAGACCAGTTCTGGATCTCACGCCATGTCTCAGTCATGGTCACAGCGAGGTCGTGCAGTTCAGACGTGCCTCCGGAAGGACGATCGGGAGATTACGAACGTCACCTACAAGAATCTTGGGGAACAGTCCCTTCTTCGCTTTCGGTGAAGTCTTCGTGTGGTACCAACCCATCAGGCGTGAGTTGACAACCGCCAGTACGGCATAGAGGTCGAGATCAGGGTTGATCGGGATCGCGTTGATGACCGAGGGGTTTGTGTACAACTCCTCGTCCGTGAAAGCGGCATACAGGTGAGTCGATGTGATCTCGCGGACCAGGATGCGTGGGACCGTAAAGAACTTCGGGTCGACGTAGGACGCAACGTGCTTCCCGTACTTCACGTACTGAGCGGTGGGCATTTTCCGGATCGAGTAGCGGTAGAGCTCCCTGCCGGCCAGGTCACGCTTGTACGTGTCGTCGAGCTTCGTTGGCGAGTGCCACTCTCGGTTATCGACGATCGATTCGCCCGCGACCTTGCCGTACGTCTTCACCAAGTCAGAGCGGCGGTACGGGATGTACCCCTGGGATACATCCATCATCTCGACCAGGGGTGTCGATACACTGCGGATCTTCTGAATGACCACAGTTTCTTCGGGCGTACGCGTGAACAGCGCAAGAACGTTGTCGAGCGAGTCTTTGAGCTGTTGCTTCGTCACCGTTTGGAACGGGCTGATGGTCTTGTCAACCGGGTCGATCACGTTCATCTCGGTCTCATAGTCACTGGCACGGTTGGCCAACGCCAGCACGATCGTCCGAACCGAGGCGTCAGCGAAGGTTGGGTCGTTGGACAGGTCGAGCATCCCCGTGATGGACGCGGTTTCGAAGAGTCTGGTCCGATACGGCAGTCCATAGACGTTGACTAGAAAGGTGTTTGGGAAGACGTAAGACAGATAGCCACCCTCGCGCAGGATGCGCCGATATAGCGAAATGAAGTAGACATAGATCTCAAAGTCCGGAGCAAGCGCATCGTACTTGAGCAGGTACTTCTTTTCTGCCGCACTGAAGTTCACGCCATACGGCGGGTTACCGACTATCACGTCGAAACCACCGGCGGCGAAGATTGCCGGGAACTCGGCCTTCCAGTCGAACGCCTTGCCACCGGCCAGACCAGGGTCATCGAAGATACTGTTGCCCACACGAATGTTGTCATCGAGACTCGTCAAATGCTTGTGCCGCTCAGCTGTCTTCAACCAGAGGCTTAGCTTCGTGATCTCGACAGACTCGTTGTTGAGGTCAACACCAAAGATGTTGTCGGTCAAGATCAGTCGGACGTAGTCATCCGTCGACAACAGGCTGTCTTCACCAAGGATGTCCGCCACACGTTGATTCTCCGCGAGTAGGTAGTCGAAGACGTTCACCAGGAACGCACCCGACCCACATGCTGGGTCAATGACCTTGATGGTCTGGAGCACGTACTGATACTGGAGATAAGCTTTGCGCTCTCGCTTCTGGTAGTTCGCCTCACCTACGCGCTCGTTGAGACGATGCTCTTTGATAAGTTCAGCTTCCTTCTCGCGCAGGTACGCTCCGACGCTGTGATCCACGATGTACCGGACTACGTAGTCGGGTGTGTAGAAGATCGCGTCTTGCTTGCGCTTGCCACGCTTCGGCGCCGGCAGGGGCGGCTCGAGTGGGTGGTTCTGCTCCCACACCAGGCGCCTGATCTCTTCCAAGTCCGTGATGGACTGCTCGAAGATGTGACCAAGCACGTTAACTCGCAGGTCTTCTTTGAAGTCGTACCCCCCAAACCCAAGCAGGCGGCGCAGGGGTGCATCAGAGATGACCAGGCTGTCGACGAGTGAGTCTTCAGCGAACAGACCGCCGTTGTAGCCGTTCGGGATACCGAGCTTGCCGCTTCCCTTGTCGACCATGGTGAAGAAGAGTTTCATCTCTTCCCACAGCGATTCAGAGTAGGCCGAATTCTCCGCGCTCTTGATGACCCGCCCCAAGGTGTCGTCTGGGAGCAACCCGCAGTCCTCGGCGAAGCAAGCGAACATAACACGGTCAATGATTGTCTGAACCTTCTGGATCGCGACCTCAAACTGAAATCGCGTTTTCTCATTATTGGTCCATACGTCCTGTAACAGTGCGAGCCGCACCTGCTTGTACTCCGCGTAGAACTCCTCGCTGATGTCCTTCTGCTTCTGACGGATATCGCTCAGAAGCTTCTCGGTCGCGGACTTCCCCTCGCGAGCCGTCATGTTGTCGGCGTGCAGCAGGACGTACCACTTCTTGAACGCGAGGTAGTCGTTGGCCGGATCGACTAGGTCATGCAGGGTCCATCGCTCGTAGTCGAGCAGGTTGTCGTTGTAGAGGCGGAACTCGTAGAAGTTGCTGACCACTACGAACGGACACGACGAGTACTGCGGCTTGTACTTGAAAGCCTGCTGCACCGGACTCATGTTGCCTTCGCGCTGCTGAGGTCGGTCGAGAGGAACACTCGCGCCCTTGAGTTCGACGACAGCCGAGACGCTATTTACCAGCGAATCGGTCAGATCCGTGTAGCGCAATACGGCATCCGGGTACTGCTTCTTCTCCGTCGTGTCCTTCGGCTCGAAGGTGTACGGGTTGTGCGGCTTCGCCTTGTACCCGAGGATCGTCTTGAAGAAGTCCTGGTTGTAGTCCTGCTCGCGGGACGTCTCTTTGTCCTTCTTGAGCGACCCGGTCTCGTAGTCATCGAGCCACGTTTGAACGAGGGCGACATGTTCGAGTATGTCTTCGGTCTTGATCTGCTGCGCACGCTCAGCCAGTGCGCTCCGTCCAAACAGGCTTGCCACCCAGATCACACTAGTACCCAGCGCTGGTGGCCTCTGGGACTCACCCGAACGGGCTACACGGCAAGCGTCGACCGGATGCCTGGCCCTGTGGATGGCGGGCCGCCCGAGGAGGCCTCTAGGCGGTTTGATCGGGCCATGAGAGACGCGTTCGCAGCCTTTTACGTCCACAGATCCAACCGCTTCGCCCACGCAGCGGCGCAAGCAGTAGCCGAGGCGCCAGCACGCGCCTACAACCCGCTCTGGATCTTCGGAGCTTCCGGCACCGGCAAGTCACTCCTCCTGAGCAGCATCGCCGCGGAGATCGCCCGGAAGCGGTGGCTCCGAGTCCAGCACCAGAGCCTGCTGGATCAGGTGCCGGCCGGCCTTATGACCGACGCCGACGTCCTGCTGCTCGACGACGCGGAGATGCTTCGACACGACTGCGAAGCCTTCACCGCCGTTGATGAGCTGGTGCTGCAGATGGTCTCCAGCGGCAAGCAGGTGGTCGCGGCGAGCCAGGTGGACTACCAGGACATGCACACCGAGTGCTGCGAGCATCGCCTGAGCGAACTGCCCTGGTCACTATTCGTTGAAGTATCAACTGGCTGCACTTTGTATTGACTATTGTATCAATATGTGGTATACTGAACCAGTAAATGATTAAAGTTACACGCGAAACCAAGATAGATCTGAAACAAACCCTCATCGTCAACGCGAAGCAGATGATCCACGATCACGGCCCACGGGTAGTGCAGGCGGTCGACGAGTTCTTCGTGAACCACTAGTTCGCCGCGCCCCCCTCCCCCGTGTTCACGATTACTGTCCGCACGGCTCCGTGGCTGTCTTCGCGAGCTAGATGCCACTGGTTGCCAACCTAATTGCGGCACAGGAGAATTGGTGTCGTGGATGAAACGCAAGAGGGCCGGATAGCGCACGTGAAGTACGTGGCCGGTGGGTGCAAGGTCGAGATTGATGATGCCGTGGCTCAGCTGGTCGCGGGGCGGGCGAGTGATCGCTTCACGCGAGACCTGTACATGCGAATGTCGATCAGCCTCTGCCGCAAGCAGCAGCGCGAGATCAACTTCGCCAACGTCAAAGAGATGATCGACATGATCCAGTTCGGCGAGGAATGGCTCTGAACTACGGCGTCACCACCAGCTCCAGGTACGTCTTGAGCTTGCACGGGACGCAGGCACTCACGATGAAGTGAGCCTCACCCCTGAAGTTCGGGTTGTCCGGGCGGATGGTCTGCGTGAACCGTTGGCGATGGTGGGTGCATTGGGGCGTCTCGACCTTGGCCTCTTGCTCCTGGGCTTTGCGCTCACCCTTGGCGAAGATGATGGACTGTAGCTTGAGGCGGTGGGCGTCGTAGTCGATCACGCCGCTTTGTCCTTATTCTCCTTATTAGGGAGTTGCTCTCTCGTGTTATCTCGCAGCTCTTGCTTTACATCTCCGCCTGACTTGTTAAGTGAAGCGGGGTATACTTGCTTTGTGTCACTCATTTCTATGCTCCTTTCACTGCTGGCGTACCAGCTGGTGCAGTTGACGGATGCGGCTTAGCGCCTCCTACTTGTGTCGGCACTGTTGCTCTCCTTGCTTTGTGTTGGGTGTAGATGCCATGGGTGCATCACACGGCTCACCGCAAACACTACAAGTGTGGTAGTTGTTGCCGTTACTCACCATCAATGGCGAGGGTGGTACTGCCCACGCACCAGCACATAGAGGTTTGTTGGGTTTAGTAGGGTTAGTCATCATTCCTCCTCTCTTAACTTGTAATACTCAGCCAGCGTTGCCTGGCTCTCTAAACTCAGCCGTCCACGCTCATGGCTCGGTGCACCCTTCGCTTCGATCACTAGGTCGCACACCCGCATCGCGAGCGTTGCCAGTGCAGCGCGGCGGGGGTCTGCGTCCGGGAACGGCTCACCGGCTCGCTCGATCGCCTCACGGAGCATCTGCATCGAGTAATCGAACTCAATGGCGCTCGGAGACCTCGGAGGCTTTGGGCGTACTCCACGACGTTCTAGTGGGAAGTGGATGATGTTAGAGCGCTCGGTCATGACACGACCTCCTGCTCGACTGGTTCCCTGCCGGCCTCGAGTACCTGGTCTGCGGCCTTGAAGATCGCGAGCACGTCGGATCGTTCCGGCTTCTCGCCCGCGCTCCAGCTCTGGATATACGCACGGCTCACACTCGCGGACTCAGGCGTGAGTAGTCCCAGCTCCTTAGTGACGATGTGCGCCACTGCCTCCGCGCCCAGCTCACGCATCCCCCGGTGCTCCATGTAGTCCGAGTGATCCTCTGGCCTGGTGTGGCCGAGCATGACGTGCCCGGTCTCGTGGAAGAACGTCTTCTCTGGATAGACGGCGGCGGGGTTGATCGCGATGTCGCGGTTGACCGAATAGCCCTGCATGTTGCCCCGGAAGTCCTCGAACGCCACTTCGCGAATGGACAGCGCAGCGAGTGCGCGGCTCCGATTCCACTCAGGTAGTTCCAGTTCAGGCAGCGGCTCACCCTCGGTCATGCTCACGGGGAAGATGCTCTTGACCGGCTTGAATCGCTGGATCAACTTGTCTTCGCCCGTTTCCTCATCCTTCTCGCCGGTCTTCACCTTGATAGGCCGACGGATGTAGTACGCGCCCTTCATCACGACCTGGCGGTTGACCTTTTTCCATCCCTCATACGTGGCGATGGGCTCTATCGGGCAGCCTTGCATGAGAAGGAAGGCGCAGTTTGAGGTGCTGTACTGGTAGAACCGCCTGTAAACGTTCTGCAAGCTTCCCTCTACCGTCAGCATCTGATGAAGCAATTCGTTCCAGTCTGGGTTTGCTACCTCGGGAGGTAGCTCAGCCGGTGGTCGCCGCCGCCCAGCCATCAAGCTGGTCTCCTGGCTGGTCGCCGGTTATGTGCTTGCTCAATTCGGGTCGCCCACGTGCAGTTACCTGGGTCATAGTCCCCGTCAACGTCAACTCGTTCGATTGTCGTCGTTGTATTCAACTTTAGATGGGCGCAGTAAGCGGGGTACATATCTGCTACGAAGTTCTCGAATCGTTGCCAACGCTCGCACACCTTGATCCCGCGAGCGCCATAGTGTCTGTAGCTCTTGACGTTGGGATTTTCACACCTGTTCTTCATTCCTCGCCATACACGATAGAAGCGAGTGTTAGTCATTCCGTGAGTAGTGAGCTTCCGCCAAGACTCTTGGGTAATATGTGAACGAGCGATTGCGGCGTTCTTACGGCTCGCAGCTGACTTAAGGCATCCGCACGAGAGCTTGTAGTTCTTGCCCTGCACTGTTGATCTGGCCGCGAGTATGGTGTTTCCACAGGCACACTGGAACCGGCTCTTAAACCGACCAGTGGTGTCCTTCTCCGAAGTCGTCTCCATGAACGTCAGGATCGAGCGTGATCGTTCGTCCCACGCAGGGTTGGCGACGTTCTCGGGTAGCTCGGCTGGTTTACGACGATCAGCCACTTACGTAGTTGCCTCCACATACTCAAAGTTCAAGCAGGCAAAGTCGCGGTGTAGCGCGATAGCCCATTGGTCGCGCATCCAGGCCGCCTCTAGCTCGTTTGAGAATGAGCCAACGCATATGGTCTGCCGCTCGACCATGATTCGAGCTTGCCATTTGTTCGACTTCTTGTGTACACCCACAAATTTGCGCGCGTTCAGACGGTTCATCAGATTTTGAGATCTAGTAGCAGCGCGTAGATTTGCAGACCGATTATCCAGTGGGTTCCGGTTGACGTGGTCAACATCCAGGCGACCATCCAACAACCGTCCAGCCTCTCGAAGCACAAAACGGTGTAGATATCCAGCCTTCGCGCTGTAAACGTAGCCGTCACTCCTCACATGCCAGGAATATTGAGCAGCTTGTGTGAAAAGCGAGGTGTCCACTTGAGCTGTCAAACCTTTGCCCACGGGGAGTAGCTTGTGATCCTTGGGTTGAGTTATGGCACTCAAACGCCGTTGCCTGTAGCGATCCCCATTGGCTTTTGCTGCTATGGCCTTGTCACACGTCAAAGAGCACTGCGTCCGGACCCTGCCGCGCACTGACGACCTCGACGGAACGAACTGTGTGCCACACCATCGACACACAGCAATCGTCGAATCCGTTGCTGTAGCCATCACTGATCCTCCGGCTGCTGTAGCCATAGTTGAGGCCATCCTTCGACCGGATCGTGGCTCTCGCGGCCTTGTACGTACGCCTGGAGCTGTTCAACCCATCGGCGTATCTCGGGTGCGTCCTGTTGGATCGAGAGCCGGTGCTCTAGGTCGAGTTCGTCGGCTAGGCGGTGAGAGATAGCGCCGGATGATGAAAGCGCGTAGAGCGCGGTGAACTGGCCGCTGTGCAGCATAGATGCAATGACCTTGGCGGTGGCATCGTCGATGCGCTGCTCGGTCTCGAGTGCACGGTCTATGGATCGCTCTATTAGTTCCTCGTCGGAGTAGCGGGGTTGGTCTTCTATCTGTTCGTCTTGCGACTGTTTGTTGTCTGGTCGTTCCACATCACCTCCTTTTTCACCCAGTAGTCACTCTTTTTAACATATTTGCGGCTGCGCTTTTTCAAACGCTTCACTCGTTCTAGGCGTTCCAGCTCAAAGCTCTGCACTTTTGCTTCTCGTTGTGCATCAAAAATTGCACGGGCAGCTTTGAACAGCTTCTTATCTGCTTCGTCCGGTTCTTTACCTACAGATTGAAAGTAGTCGCAGAACATGTCACCGTTCACATAATTGCAACCACAGTCACACACGTAGGGGAGATTAAGCAGGTTACTCATCCCTCACCCCCCAGCTTCTCGCCAAAGAACGTCACCACCTCGCTCTCGGCTTCGAGGCCGTCTGTTCCCCCAGCGGTGATGCAGGCATAGAGCTTCGCTATGTCGATGGCTTCTTGGTCGGTGAGGTGGATGGTGCGGGTCATCGCAGGAACTCCACCACTGATAGTTGATGCAGCGTTACGCGCCAGGCATTGCCGTAGGAGTAGTCGTAGTTCGGCTCATCTTCGTTCGAGTAGCCGCCCCACTTCTTGGGAGCAAATCGTTCGACCTCGTGATCATCTTGATCTACATAGACCAAGAGGCTGCCGCGCGTCCACTCACCCGCACCGTGGTTATCGACCTGATCTGCCCAGTATCTCTTGAACAGCGCCCACGCCTCTTCGCGATCGTTGGCTCGAATGAAGTGATGTTCTTCATCTCTATCGCTGTAGGCACCTTGTTCCAGCACGACTTCCCATAGCGTCGGCTTTACTTCCACCTTGTAGTCGGCTTGCGGCATGCCTACGCCCCCACACACTCCAAGTACAGCGCGGTGCGTCCTGGAGTCTTAGCTTCGATGTCCTCTGCGAGGCCGGCGAACTCGAGCGATTGCAGTGAGTCAGCAATACGCACGAACAGGGCGTTGTCGATCTCGAGCGCCTGGCGACACGCATCCGGAGTCTTGTGAACCGTCTGGGTCACCCGCTTCTCGACGGGGACCTCGACCTGCTTGGTCACGACTTTGTCGACCGGGTACGGCTTGGCGTAGATGGTGGCAGCAAGGGCGAAGCCCAGGCCGAAGACGAGTGAGAAGACCACCCATTTGGTGGTGCGTGGATGACTCCGGGCTACATCCCGAATGTTCGATTCCTTGTATTCAGTTGTCATTATTTAGTTATCTCCGCTTATATTGACGCTTTTAGTATGCGCGCAATCGCGGATAAATGCAATAGTAAAGTGCAGAGGGGCGTAGATAACTAAGTAGGGAATATGTCCTCAGCCTTACGCCTCAGGTAGAAATCCCAAACGAGAAGCAGAACTCCAAGGATGGCCCAGATGACAGTCCATGCGATGCGCGACCCTGGTGAGGTCGTCTCGTGATCCCATAGGTAGAAGGGAAAGGTCGAAATAAGGATGAATAGTAGTCCGAGTCCGGTTCGCCACCATACTGGCGCACTTACGTCTTCAATCGGCTTCGTCTCTATCCGCTTTAGCTTATGCTCCGGAACGGGACGAGCCACCTCAGCTCTGATCTCTTGACTAACGGCCCACAACCCCTTGGAGACCTGCACTGTCTGCTTCGCGATGTCATCGATCTTGTCCTCGCGCTTCTGTTGGGTGCTGCGAGTCAGTTTCTTGCCGGCCTTGTTGACTGCCCACCACGTCGAGTCGTCCGCGAACCCGAAGAGGGCTATGTCGTGCTTGTCGGCGTACTCAACCGCCAACGGACTGTAGCCACCCGAGCTGAAGAAGAGGAGCTGCTTCTTCACTTCCTTGCCGCGGGCTCCGTAAAGCTGCTGGAGCGCTGGCCGGCCGATCTGCGAGTTCCAGTGTTTTACCTGCGCGAGTCCACGCTTCGAGATCACGTCGACTCCGCCGTCGCCGCTCGCAACCGTGACCTTTGCATCCCTGAATCCGAGGCGCTTCCGCATGACCGTCGCCGCAAGATACTCGGCGTCCTCAGGGGTAAGGTAGGCGGTCTTCTTTCCGAACACAGGATGAGTGTAGACAAACCGGACGACAAGATCGTTAGATCAACTTAGACATACGGCTGTCGCCGAACACGCCGACGTCGCGCCGTACCTCAGCCTGTAGGGCATCAAGAACCGACTGGCCTTGCAGGTGGTCGAGATACTTTCCGTCCACTGCGTAGTCGCGCAGGTCGATCGTCGTCTGGTCAAGCACGACTCCAACCGGGACGCCGTGCTTCAAGCGCGTCATCCCGCTGCTTGGGATGTAGATGTGCGTCTGCTTCGCGTCCTGGGTCAAGCGGTCAATTAGTACGACCATCGCGGGTCGAGCTTGGAAGTAAGTAATCAGGATGTCTCCTCTCCGGAAGTCCCAGTTAGGTACATCCCATGCGTATCGGGGAGTCCCTCCCTCCATGACAGTCCAGAAGTCGTCCAGGCCATCGCGCCAGTCCTCGGCGGCCGGTCGACCTACGAACATGCGTTGGCCCGGACGCATGATCGGCCATGCGTTTCTCGCCATCTCAGCCGTTCCCCCGCTCGCTCATGTAGCTCCAGATCGCCGCATCCAACGCACCTGTGCTCCATCCCCCAGCCTCAGCGGAGTCCTTCACGAGCTGCGAGACCCGGCTGTAGTCATTCCAGTACGAAACGCCGGCCTCCCTGGCGAAGCCCTTGATGTGCATGTCCACGGCCACGTGCTCAGCGGAGCCGGCCAGGACGGCGATGTAGTCGACGGTCTTCGGGCCGACGTACGCGATCCGGCGAAGCGCACTGCGCAACTCCCGGCCACGCGTCTCGTCTGCCAGCGTGCCAGCCAGATCCGCGACGGTCTCGACACCTGCCTCTTCAAATGTCTCGGTGAGCGCGTCGATGACGGCGAGCTTCTGTGGCCCCTTCCAATCGAGTGCCTCAGAGATCGACTCCGACTTCATACGGCGTTTGAACCCACTGAGAGTGTCAGCGTCGGGCCAAAGTTCAATCAGTCGGACTACACGGGGACGCACGTGCGTCTTGTACTTCGCCTGCCGCTGGAGCGCCGCGTCACAGATGATTGCGCCGATGTGGTGCCACCCGCGGGCGGACTCCTTGGGCTCGAGGCCGGCGACCTTGACGTGGTCGAGTAGAAGCTGGACTTCGTCTGACGTTGTCATGGCCCGATAGTTACATAGATGACCGACGACCGTGGGAGGCTTAGATGTGGGGACATAGGACGCGGCAGACCCGGCTAGATCGGCTTGAGGATCACGCGGACGACCCGCACGTTCGACCGTTCAACGAGTATGTGCAGGAGCTGCGAGCCAAGCAACAACGGTTCGTGCCGCGCGTCTCGCCACGCTACGGGGGCGTCAAGGCCAGGCTTCTCGCGGTGAACAAGACCCCGGGGGTCAAGACTGACCCAAAGAAGGGTGGAAGCGGGTTCCTCGACTTCGACAACCGTGACCAAGGAGCGAAGCGGCACTCGCGGTACCTACGCGAAGCAGGCATTGAGTTCAGCGACGTACTGTCGTGGAACGCCATCCCATGGGTAGGCGCTGATTTCGACGACAGCAACGAGGTCTTCAGGGGCGCCCAAGCCCTCGCGCGGGTAATCGAGATGATGCCCGAACTCCGCGTCATCATGCTCCACGGTCGCGAGGCCAAGGACATGTGGAACATCACGATCCAGAACAGCTTTCCCCGCGTGTACGAGCGCCACAACCCCATTCAGACTTGGAGTCTCGGGTTCGAGCTGGTGAATCCGAAGAACAACAACCAGGCGCAGATCGACCAATATGAGCGCGAGCTAGCCAAGCGTTCAGCAAAGCCGAGCGGCTCCTTCGATACTCGCCCCCGCCGATGCAGCGCGTCTACATAGAGGGCGACGAGATAACCGACCTGGCCGGCACGATGCCCCCGGAAGCGCCTCGGTCGGCCATGCGGGCGGGCAACCCAGCCTGGGATGACGACTGGGGGCGGGACTGGCCGCTACCGCCAGATGAGCGATAGACCGCCGTTTCGGCCGTCCGACGGCATCGCCTCCGCTCCCTGCACTGTTACTCCAGTTCACCCGTTCAGCTGTACCGAGTCGACTCCGAAGGCGCACCGCCCCAGTGACCGATAGGTTCTGTCTGTCACCTCAGCGAACGGACCATTCATGCGCTACAACCCTCCACCAAATTGGCCTCCTGCTCCCCCTGGATGGACACCCCCTCCGGCTGGACGCCGCCTGCGGATTGGCCACCTGCGCCTAATGGGTGGCAGCTGTGGGTGAGCGACGGTGCCGCCAAGCAACCAAACACTCGCGTGCTGGTCCTAAGCGTGCTGGCCGCGGTAGTCGTCTTGGCTTTGCTGATCATGTCGGCCGTTGTCGTCCTAGACGACGAGTCCAGCGATGCACAAAAATCTGCCGCACCTGTCGGTGCGAACATTCCAGATCGCGGGTGCAAACTGACCACGTCCGACATTCCGAAGGAGACGCTGCACAGCGACTACGTCGCGATCGCGAGCGAAGTTGTCCAGAAGTCCAATAAGGCCAGCGAAATACCTACTCTAAATTGGAACGTGTTCTGTGACCAATACAGCACCAAGTCTCGCAGCATAGGTGGTTACCAGAATCAACGAGAGTTCGAGAACTTTCAGCGATCAATCTCGGACGGCACAACCTACAACATCTATCACTTCGTCGGCGTCACTGAACATAGCCGCGACGGCGACACCGCAGTACTCGAGGTGCAGACCGTTGTGCAATACGGCCCGACCGTCAACTACGACAACAAGATAGACCAGCGATACACCTTCGTAATTGAGCGTGGTAGTTGGAGAATCCTTTGGGGTTGAACACCGAGCTGCTTCTGGCCCCCTGTTAGTTGGTTTCCTTTTTACATGTCTGATGGCACCCTAAGCACTCCCTTCTTTCAGCCGTATAACTACGGGGGGAGTTGGTAGTCAAGCGATCCCTGATGGGTTCGGCGGTGAGTCTATCCTGGAGGCCGGCGGCTGTCCGTTAGGGCGATAGCTAGTCTCGGGCACGCTGTCACCTGCATAGCTTCATAGCTTCATAGCTTCGAGTGCCGCAGGTGATCAGAGTATAGATTTAGACTTCTTGTTAAGGTGCATCATCAGTGCAACGCAGGGCTTACCACGCCCTAGAAGGTTGAGCCGATTTACTGGTGCGGTTTAGGGTCTCCACCAGAAGCCACGGTCAGGGACTCCCCGAGACTACAAAGAAGGCGCCCCTTACGGAGCGCCACAGCTTCTACTTCACTAACTATTATATAGCAACGCGAAAAAGATTCAAGACCCTCCGTAGGTTATCCATCCTAGGAGCAAGCGACTTTGAAGTAGAAGCTTGCTATTCACTATTCAAACACGAACACACGGTTCCTTCAATAGCGAAGCCGCCCCTCCTTTTCAGGATTAGGGCGGCAACTGTGTTGAGTGATGTATATTTTACAAGCGCACGGCGCAGTGTACGACGCCATGCGATACCTATGTGAGGTGGAGTTGGGAGTTTGTATGTACCGATGGAAGGTGCCAAGCCCGCGGAGCGTGCTTCTGCCTTAGTCATAGCAGGATGAAACAGTATTCACAATATCCCGGTTTCATGATTAACTTACGGCAGATATGGGCATCAACGATCACGACTCTCCCTCCTTACTCCTGAACCGGACCCTTCAGGTGCCCGACTACACCATCCCCCGCGTGCTGAGCGACCTCCAGAAGGAGCGCAAGGACAGCGAAGGCCGCACGCGGTACCTGCGCCGCCTGTCGGATGAGAAGGACATGAGCTGGAGCGCGCAAAGGCGCCGGGAGTTCGAAGAGATGAAAAAACGCCGCTCCGAAGAGGGAGCGGCGTCGTAGCACGGCGTGGGGCTATTCAGTTAGATCAAGCGGCCTTCTTCGGCATCACCACGTAGCGCGCACCTTCACGACTGGCCACCAGCGCACCGAGCTGGCCATGCGTAGTGTAGGCAAGACCGTCGCCAGCCAACTTCTCCATGGTCACTAGGTAGTCGGGGTTCAAAATCACTTGCTCAATCGCGCCAGGCGTTGCGTCACGGATCTGTCGAAGCCAATTCGGATAGACACCGGCCGGTTCGCCAGCCAACTCGTGGAGTTCCTCCGACGTCAGAAGGTCCTTGGTGCTCGCCAGCTTGTACCAGCGTGTCAGTGCGTCACGTGAGATCGTCTTGTCTGCTATGTCAGAGAAGTCGCCTGCGGGCAAAACTGCTAGCACGTAGCCGTCAGTGGCTACCAGTACAGTGTGCCCGGACTCATCCTTTGATACCGACAGCTCAGTAAGCACCTCACGGGAGATATCGGACGACAGCACCTTCAGTAGCGCTCCGACTTGTTTCTTTGTAAGTGGTTGATAATTCATATGCAGTTGTCTCCTTTTATCTTTACTACTTTATTAGTATGCGCCTTAACTCCCGTTATTTAAACATCAATATGAGCGAAAAGGTTGCGGAATACACAACGCTTATCCGTGGAAAACCCGCCACTTATCCCCACACTTGTGGAAAACCTCCACCCGTACACACCGCAAACAACAGCCGGCCGCTCTCCGGCATCTCCCCCAATATCGTCTCTAGCTCGCGCTTGCGCTCCTCGTCTACCGCCACGAACACGACGCGCGGGAACGGCTGGCCCGGTCGCTCATCACCCCAAGCCCTATACGCGTGCCTGTAGCGGGTGATCTTGTCGATGATCTGCTTGCGGCGCTCCGTACCCATATCCACCTCGACCCATATACGACGGCGAGTCTGTGCAGATAAAACGTCGGCGTTCACATACAAGTCTGGAGTCACAGTGACGCCAGCGATTTGCACGTGGCAGTCCGGTTCGTTCACAACCTCATTGATACGGATAGAGCCTGCCCGCTCCGCCTCGATAGTCATGACGTATGCGTCGACGATGGCCAGGCGGTGCGGGTCGATAGACCGAAAGGGTGTGTACTTGCCCTCGCGGCGAAGATAAAGCCAACCCTTCGGTCCAAGTTGGTAGATGTACTGACCCGAGCCCCCAGCCCATCCCCCGACCGTCCGCCGTTCCACCGTGCGCAGCAAGCCGTTTGCCGCGAGACGCGCTAATACCTCGCCACATCGTGACTTCGCCTTGTTCTGCGAGAACTCGATGGTTCTGACATGACCGGAAGTGACTTGTCCGAACCGCCCTACGAGACGCAGAATCCTCCCGTCGCGTGGCGAGATGATCATAACTACAGTGTGAGGCGAGCCAGCCCGCGCCGTCAACCCCGCGTCGCCGCTGGTCAGTGCGCACGCGCGACCGGATCGAGACCCATGGTTCGACCGTAGCGATCAACGTGGCTCTGTAACTGCACGTACTTATCCACAGACCGCAACATATTAGTATTGCAAATTATTTTCAATAAGCGCATACTATTCACATACAACCGGCGCGGGGCAGCATTACAGCACGCAGCACAGAGTTGTGAGTTTGGGTATAGCAACCATAAGCGGAGAGAAAGCGTTTATGAAGCAGTATGGGTAGACAGTCCATCAAAGTGATTGGCAAGAGCACCGGCATCGCCTGGCTCAAGCTGATCGGCAAATGGGGACGCGCCACTCGCATTAGGACTTCTCGGTTTGACGAACTTACTGACCAAGCCATCGAGCGCGTAGCCGCTCGAGACGGCATCAATGGCAGCATGGTCATCTATACCGGCGTCCGACGCCTGGAGGTAGTCCGCAAAGAGATAGCAAGCATTAAACGGGAGAGACGGGGTGAGCGAGACCACGACAGACGAGCATCTTGACGAGGTGGGCAAAGAGTCCATCAGCGACAAGGCGGTAGACCGGTACGAAGCGGAGAATAGCTCGGCTATCGCTATACGCTCCCTAGACGACATCAGCCGTCTGTCGAAGATCTTCATCCAGAGCGGAATGTTCAAGGGTGACCGTGGAGTCAGTCAGGCTCAGCAGGTGTACCAAGCGGGCGTCAAGATCATTGCAGGTGTCGAGTTCGGCATTCAGCCGTTCGCTGCCATCAGAGGTATCAACATCATCAACGGCAACGCCGAGATGTCTGCAAACCTCATGGCCGCGAAGGTCAAGAAACATCCGAAGTACGACTACCGTGTCACCTACTGGGAGAACGACGGATGCGTCATTGAGTTCTACGAGATCCCCCGTCCAGGCGTACCACGCGCAGAGTGGGACAAGCTCGGAGTTTCCAGCTTCAAGAAGGCGGACGCTGAAGCAGCTGGCCTCATGAGCAATCAGACCTGGCGCAAGTTCCCACGCAATATGTACTTCGCCCGCGCTATCAGCAACGGCGTCCGCATCTACACGCCAGACGTCTTCTACGGCGCGCCTGTGTACGTGGAGGGTGAGATCAGTGGGGACTTCGAGGCGAAGGCCGACGAGAGCCCTACACCGCCTGCAGATGACATCGAGGCCACGCAGCCAGAACCCGTCGAGGGTGAGATTGTGGAGACCACAGAAGTCGCTGTTGGTGACGAGCCAACCGAGGGAGTCGCTACAGATCCCCTTCAGGAGAAACTCGACGAGATTGCCGAGCTAGCGGAGGAGCTTGGTCACGGCCCGGATTGGTTCGTCCACGTCTCGACCCTCATAAGAACCGAAGCTGATGCGGAGCAGGTTTACTCCAAGCTCCGTACGACGCAGATAGACAAGATGATGAACGGTGAGTAGCCGCTGCGTCGTCTGTATGAGCCCTGAGCAGCACGACCACGACGCCAACGGGGTATGCGGGAGATGTCAGTACATCAACCGAGACACGTACGACCTGGTACTCGCCTGGTGAGCGCCAACGACGTGCACATCGAAACTAACGCGGTGCTCAGCACCGGAGGAACACATGCCGCAGGGCATCAAGAAGATCAATGAGACGAGCTTCGCTCAGATCAAGAAGTACATCGACACTAATGGAGCGAAGGCAGCAGAGGAGAAGTACGGCTACTCCGCGGCGACCATCCGCTCACTTAAGAGCGCGGCGGACTACACCAGCTGGCGCACGAAGCGTCGCGCTCAGCAGTCGAAGCGCAAATCGACCGGCACTCCGATACAGCCGGTAGAGAAGGCTCAGGCCATTCAAAAGGCTCAGGCCATTCAACCGGTCGCGCAGACCCAGTCCGTGACATCACCAGAGATTAAGAAGCCAGGCCATGGGCGCGTTGCCCCGCAGCGGTCGGTATCGCACCGCCCGGCTACTCAGCAGGGCCGAGACCAGTTCTTCGTCACTCGTGAACAGCACGACCGTGACCTCCGCAATCAGGCGCAGCTCATTAACCGTGCACTGGAGCTGGTGGGCAAGCTCGGCAAAGAGGTGCGGGGGCTGACCAAAGAGGACGCGGCCTACCGCCAGGCGGACATACTGCTCGCCGATAAGGCTACGAAGTCCCGCTGGCAGCGGTTCGTCGATGGCATCCGCCAGGGGTTCCGGTCTTGAGCGGGACACTTGAAGGAGGGCTGAAAGCTGCCGCCACAAACAAGGCCAAACACGGCAAAGATTTCTATGCCCGCATCGGCGCCATGGGAGGCAAGGTCGGCCGAACTGGTGGGTTCGCCGCCTACCGGTCTTGCTCCTGCAAGCTCATCAAGCACGGTCACCACGTCGCCCAGTGCGCTGGCCTCAAGGGCGGTAGGAAGAGCCGGCGCGGGTCGACCAAAGAGGTGAGTGATGAGTAAGCGCATCGACAACAGAGAGTTCGTGGTCACCTGGCTGAACAGTGAAAGTATCGAGGAGGTCGCGAAAGCATTCGGCCGGTCAAAGGGCGCCGTCGCGGCGAAGGCCACCGAGCTACGCAAACGCGGCGTGCAGATTCCGAAGTTCACGAAGAAGTTGAGCGAGACTGCACAGAAGCTAGAGGTAGCGCAGCTCAACTCACTAATTAATAAGCACCAGAAGGAAGCGAGGTGATATATGGCAGAATCAAAGTTTGAGGTGGGCGACCGCGTGAGGGTGGTCAAGGCGGTGAGTGGCGCTCTTGGTATGAACGGGCGCCAAGGGGTCCTCACAAATAAGCGATCAACCAGCGGAGTCAATTACGGACTCCGAGTAGAGACAGACGATGGCGTCGTGTGGAGTATCGGACACGAGACTGACGTGCTTCTTGAACTAATAACCAAAGGAGAAGAGGTGAAACCATACCAACGCAAGACCTACAAACAACTCAAAGACAGCGTGACCGTCAAGAAGGGCGCGCTCTGGCAGGAAGCCTGTGACGACGGCGACCAGGAGTATGTGCTCCTCGACTCCGCTTTCAACCGCGACCCTCGCCAGACGCAGCGCATCTACGACCGCTCACTCGTTGAAAACGACCCCAAGAACTTCGCCGAAGTCTTCAAGGTGAGCCCCGAGTACCAGACTCGTGAAGAGCTGGACCTGTGGGAGGCTTTCCAGAAGAGCCAGGCGAAAGTCCGAGTCACGAAGCCGGCGGCGAAGCGCGTTGCGCGGAAGACCAAGAAGGCGGCATAGATGACGCGGGACTACGAACAACCCAACACGTTCGGTGAGTACTCGTTCCCCGAGTGGGTACCGCAGCTGACCGGTGACATGATCCGCAGCTTCTGGGGCATCTTCGGCAGGACGTACGAGGACTGGCTCGACAGTCCCAACCACCAGGGTGTGCGGGAGTTCTGCCACCACGGGCCAGGGCCAAACGGGTTCGGGATGCCACCCAACTACGCCACCGTCGAGTTCATGCTGAAGGACCGCAGGAAGAGCGCCGAAGTCGGCTCCGACGTGTACAAGCTCGTTCGCGGTCGGTACGTCCACCGCTGGAACAACATGGGCTCGCTCATAGATGAGCACGGAGAGGACCACACGGTGTCGACATGCGACCGGTGGGTCCGCGTGTTCGAGACCGTGGACGAGAAGGTGCGAGTACTGAACTAGAACCTGGCTCGGCCTGTACCGGGACCAGGCGTAGCTCAGAATTCGCTCAGGTACTCTGAGGCTTCCTTCGGACTGAGCTCGCCGGCCTCGACCAGTTCGTTCGCTATCTCACAAATCCTGTTCGACAGAGCGGCGTCCGGGTTGTCCTGATACTTGGCGATCAGGAACACCAGCTGCTTGCGACTGGCCATCGCCCACCTCCTCGAGAGTGGACGCAGCCTAGCAGCAAACTCTCACAGATCCCCACAGCGTTTGCATCGATGACAGACGAACACCAACGTCCCTAGGTCATCGTCGTGCTTGAGCTGACGAATGTAGAGGGGTCTCACGTAGACGCGGTTGCACTGGTAGCAGTAGCGCCGGTCGAGACCGTTGGCCTCCATCCAGGCGACAACACGGCGACGGAGCGGATCGTCACGAGTCGCATACGCGCGCTTCGGCCGCGGGCCGACATGTCGACGCACCGCTCGCTGGACTGCTCGCTCCCCGACCTTCAAACCAAGCTGCTCGATGATCTCAGCGGCAGAGAGGCCGGCCTCGGCGCACATGATGAGTTCGTCTATGTCGTAGGAGGGGCGTCGCATAACTTACGACCATTATCGCATAGTTCGTATTTGTACGAATCGCATAAGGCACATTTTCAGACCCATCTGTCAATAGGCCAACAGAGGTGGAGGTTCAGAAAGCCAGCTAGACCATAGGTTTCGGGACTTCGCTACTTGACGAGATGCATAAGAAAATTGTCTTGCTAGCACGCATTTGGCATTACGCCATAAACACGCCGGTACGTCAAAGCGACGTCAACAGCAGCACCAAACATCGAGTTTTCCACAGGCACAACGAAACCTAGCAATTACATAATATCGCCAACCTGGCGAAAAGGATAACTAAATATGGACAACCAACTCGTACCCGCCAGCCTGCAAGCCAAGCTCCCGGCTTACCGAGTCGACCCAGCTGACGCCCAAGCTCTGCTCGTGGAGTACGGCGCACCGTTTACCGAGGCCGGCGAAATCCTCACGACCTTCGAGACCATCCAGGTCAAAGACGAGGACGATAAAGCCACAATGAAGCTCGCCCGTGCGCATCGTCTAAAGCTGCGCCAGGTGCGCATCGGCGTGGAGAACAAACGCAAGGAACTCAAAGCCGACATCGTGAAGCGCGGCAACGCTATCGACGGTGTGGCACGCTTCGTCAAAGAAGTGATCACCCCAGCCGAGGAGTACCTCCAGGCGCAAGAGGACTTCGCCAAGATCAAAGAAGCGGAGCATAAGGTTGCTCGACTGGCACATCGCATTGAAGCACTCTCGCCGCTCACAAACAACACCTCGGTGTACGACCTGGACGCCATGTCGGACGACGACTTTGAATCCCTCATCACGAGACTAAAGCAGGAACGCGACGATAGCCTTGCCGCCGAGGAAAAGGCGAAAGCAGAAGCGGCGGCCCGGGCGGAGGCGGAGCGGCTGGAGCGGGAGCGCATCCGCGCCGAGAACGAAGCGCTGCGCAAACAGGCTGAGGTCGAGCGACTTGAACGCGCGGAACTGGAGCGCCAGTCTCGTGAACGTATCAACGCCGAACGGGCGAAGCGCGAAGAGTTGGAGCGGGCAGAACGCGAACGGCGAGAAGCTGAGGAAGCCGAGAGACGCGCCGAGTGGGAGCGCCAGCGAAGAGAGCGCCTGGCCCCTGACCGCGACAAACTGCTCAGCTTCTCCCGCGCACTCGAAGTGATCCGCACTGAGAAGCTGCCAGAAGTCGCGTCAGAGGAAGCTCGCGGCGTCATCGACAAGATTGACCGCGACCTAGTGGCGATGCAGAACATGATTACCGAGCGGGCGTCAAAGCTATGACCGAACGCCCCATCCGCCCTCCCCATGAGAACCTTCTCTCCTCCGCACGCTTCACGCTCAACCGCGCCTTGGAGCTACTCCCCGACCCTGAATCCCTCTCGAACACAGAGCTAACCGACCTGCACGGCATGATCGAAGACTCGATGTCGACGCTGACTCAGATGGGCCAGACGGTGGTGGACGAGATCAAGAGGAGGGGCGCGTCATGACCGCGGCACTTGAGGTCACCGACTACATCGACTTCGCTCCCTACGACATGCCGGTTGCGGAGCGCCGCAAGCTCGACGTGGGCGACATCTACATCAACCAGGTACGCCACACTACGTGCGGCTGGTACATCAGAAGCCGCAACCGGCACGACATGCGCCGCTGCAAATGCGGGAAGCTCTCGATCGATGGGGGCAGTTGGTACACGAAGGTCAGCGGCGACGTGCAGAACGCGGAGTATCACGTGGTGCCGTACAAGTTCGTGGAGGTTGAATCATGAGCGCCACCGACCACACGCCCACCCACGACCCCTCCAGCCAGTGCGCTCGACTCCTCAAGCACCTCAAGAAGCACCGCCGCATCACCAACCGTCAGCTGATCAGCATGGGCATTTTCCGCGGCAGTGCTCGGATCAAAGATCTCCGGGATGAGGGTTGGATCATCGTCACCAACCGGGTACACCGCGGGCTGTTCGAGTTCGTGTTGGTCGGACTTCGCGACGAAGATTAAAACGGCCGGTCCTCGCTGCTCTTCGATGCAGCGAGGACCGGCCGTTCAAGCCGAGCGATCATCGACATTGAGCTTCCGCAACCGACGGCGAGCACGGCGGGTGCTGCTCTGTCCGGGCTACGAGGGGATGTCGATCCAAGCAGCCGAGCACTGCTCCAGCGTGTCAGAAGCTACGCCACCAAAGAGTGGTAGCCGCTCGATGTCGGTGAAGAACTTTCGCATGGCGGTCCAACCTCCGATACGGAACGTAACGATCGCCGGGAAGGCGAGGATCGCGAACCCGCCGAGACAGAGGAGGTAGCTGCCGACATCCGCGAGCAGCTTGCCCCAGTCGACCTTGACTCCGCCACTGTCAGGGTTACTCGACATCCCGGTTCCGTCGATCTTCAAGCCAACGGGAGACGGTGAAGTCATCTCTAGCCACTGCGCCGAACCGGGGACCTGTCCAGTACAGGTGACCGTCACGACATAGTCCCCATTAGGAATTGGATTCGGGTCGTCGGGGCCAAACGGCTTCGTGCTCCACGTCCCGTTAGCCTTCACGGGTACGAACCCACTGATGAAGTTGAATCCTTCACCGTTGCGAGCGTTATCGGACTGTCCAGTGAACAGGCACTCCGCGCCATACGTCTGGCCGTTGAAGTTGCCTGTCGGACGGAGCCCGCTTGCACTCACGCTGAGAAATCCACCTGATTTCGAGGTGAACTTGACCGAGCCGTCTGACGTGTAGCTGGCTACAGAGTCTGCTCGCGCCTGGGACGGCACAGTGACCGCCAACGCCAAGCTGGTCGCCATTACAGCGACGACTACGACGATGGATTTCCACCAGTTGCCCACTCGCCCACCCCTTTATCCAGTTTGAGAGTCGGTCGAACAGTACATTCACGGCAACGAACCGGCAACGGGGAGATCACGAATTAGGCCGAACGGGGGAACGCGCTCGTTGGCACGCCGCGACGCGCGGGCGGTGCTGTGCGTTCTGATTGCTGTCCTACCACGCCGATAGAATCGGACACACAGCAACAGGAGGGGGCGGACATGAGTTCGTCTGACCAAGGCAACTTCGATCTCGACCCAGAAACGAAGGCTGCTGTCCGTAGGTTCGTGCAGGCAGGTCCTCAGTTCAAACTCCCGCCCGAGACCATCCGTTCGCTGAACTACCTCACATCGATGACGCCCGCGCTCGACGCCGTGCGAGACAGCATCACGAAGCAGCTCGGACCAACCCTTGCGGCCTTCAACCAATTCGACCAGTACAAAATAAATGTGCTAGCTCCGCAGCTGGTTCAGGTTGCCGCGACCATGTCGAACCTGAACTTCGGGACGAGGCAGCTCGCAACCTCGCCGGGTATGAAAGCGCTGGCTGAGTCGATGAGGTGGTATCGACCGTTCGACTATGGCGTCTCTGCACAGATGAGCGAAACCGTCGCCGCGATTACTGCGGGGTTCGCGGTATCACAGCAGACCGACATGCTCGCCAGCATGAGACCGGTGATGGAACAGCTCAACGCGAATCTCGCCTCCACCTATAAGATCACTCACGCCTTCACTGTTGCGAACTCATCTGCACTGTTTGGTGCAAGCCAAGCGTTGGCCGGCCTCAACGAGTCACTGAAGCTCAAACAATCTCTGATCACCTCCGACATGGCTCGCGCGATTTTCGCTTCTTCCGAGGCGCTCCGCAGCATAGATGCGCTGACACTCTCCAAGATCAATCTCGTGGCGGACTACGCCGAGCGGGTCAACGCCCTCCTGGACGAAGATGAAGCGCTCGCCGACGTGGTCGAAGTTGTCGAACGACGCCTGATCGACCGATTCAAGATGAGCCGGGAAGCGGCACATAACGCCGTGAGAGTACTCGTGTGGATGACAGTTTTCACTGGCATATTCTGCGGCATTATGTTTGGGCCGGCCGGTTTAGCAGCGGTGATTGGTGCAGTGTATTCCGCGTCTGGACTACTTAACGCCGATAGCGTCTCCAAGAAGGTCGCTAGCAAAGTGGTCCCGCTCGATAAGGGAGACGATGAGGCCGAAGACTAGTTATCCACAGCCAGGAAGCCACTTCGCGACATTTTACTATTGCAAATGATTTTCATTAAACGCATACTAGATACATCACTAAGCGGAGACAACATAAGTGAATAGCAATAGCGAATTATCCAAGTTCAAGCTCTACTACGAGGACATCCACGAAGCCTCGTACTGGCGCCAGCTCATTCGGCGCACCACCGCGCAGTTGATGCGCGAGCACATACAGCGACCGATCGCCGCCCTGGCTCTCTCGATGCCGGCGCGGGTGAAGCGTAGACGTAGATAGGCAGTCAAGAGCGTTGCCCGCCCCTGCGAAAGCAGACGTCCGTGATGGCCTCTCACCATCGGCAACCCAGAACTTGGCATCTACCCGCTCCTTGGTGACTGCGAGCACCTGGGAGCGGGCGCGGGACCTTTACATTTTGAGTTGAGCGCAACCAATAGACCGCCCACAGGGTGCAAGTACGTCAGGCTGAATCGCGATAACGCCTGTCCTCTGGAACGACGGTGGCGGCTACTTGCTCGCACAGTTAGGATGAATGCCGCTTCAGGTGGTCTATCGCTTGTGCTCAACGGTTGTGCCGAGTTGCGGCCAGACGAGTAGCCCAGTCGAGGTTGCACCTTGAGGAGAGGCTAGATGGGTCGCTGCCATCGGCTCGCCTGGCTGACGTCGATGGGCGCACGATAGTCCTAAGCCGCCGAACGTAACAGACAAGGGCGCCGGTGCCTTAACCATGTATTAGGCGTACGGCTGACGTGTCGACTCCGCAACTCTGCACAACCATCCACACTTGCGCACTGTTCAACCCACCGTGCGCGAGTGTGGGCGGACGAGCCATCACCCAAGTAGTTGTCTCCGCAACTCTTCGCTCGTCCGCTCTTCACGGCATCAGCTTGCCGCATCTTCTCCAAAACCTCGCTACTCGGAGAAGATGCAGTGAGCTGATCTCACTAGCAAACGTAAACGGAGACAACATGTATGGAGAGAGGAACATTCGACACAGCAGGACCGCTCGAAGTTGCGAGTGAGCAGCGCCGCCAAGGCATCGCCCGTCTGGCGTTCCAGCTGATGTGCAACGACATGCTGGACGAGGCGCTGGCAGGTAAGCGGTCGGTGGAGAACGCGGGACAGACGATCCTGCAGCTCCGGCCGATGATTCTGGGGGAAGAGGCATGATCGACGCCTACCCTCTTCAGTGGCCGCCGGCCTGGCCGCGCGCAGCGTCACCAACACGATCAAGTTTCGGGCGCTTCACCTTCGAGCAAGTGCGCACCGAGGTGCTGCGTCAGCTTCGACTTCTCAAGGCGACCGAAGTCGTCATTTCGAGCAACCTGCGCCTCCGCCAGGACGGTTTCCCCTACTCCGGCCAACGTCAACCAGAGGACACCGGTATCGCGGTCTACTTCAAGCTCAACGGCGAGGACCAATGCATACCGTGCGACAAATGGACCACCGTGGAGCACAACCTGCGCGCGATCATCCTGACCATCGAAGCACTCCGCGGCCTCGATCGCTGGGGTGCGAAGGAGATGGTGCACGCGGCGTTCCGGGGCTTCAAGGCCCTTCCGTCCGAAGTGATAGTCACGCCGTTCACAGCGAAGCCGTGGCACGAGGTCTTAGAAGTCTCCCCCACCGCGTCACCAGAGACGAT
This sequence comes from Gordonia sp. CNJ-863, assembly GCF_001942325.1. Classification (NCBI taxonomy): domain Bacteria; kingdom Bacillati; phylum Actinomycetota; class Actinomycetes; order Mycobacteriales; family Gordoniaceae; genus Gordonia; species Gordonia sp. CNJ-863. The sequence continues at coordinate 590 of NZ_MKKG01000020.1, read as the reverse complement.
CAAAGCGGCGTACCGAGCACAGTTGAAGAAGCATCATCCAGATTATGGCGGGCGTGAAGCTGACCTCATCGCGGTGCAGCGGGCTTACGAGCAGTCGACCGGGGCACGCTCATGACCTCCTTCGACCGCCTCCACATCGACCTCACCGTCCCTGAGACGGACGACTCCGACGAGCAGCTGGTGATCGGTGACGAGCGAGCCTTCCTGGAGCTACAGGAAGCGTCCTACGTCCGCGAGATAGGTGCGCGTGCGTTGATTGCCGCGACCAGACTCCTGAACCTCGCCTACGAGGCGCGAGAGGTACTCCAGGACTGGGACGAAGTGCCGGCCACGCGACGTAAGCGACCGGACCTACTGCACGCGGTGCCTGATCTTTTGCCGGAGGGAGTAGACGGACATGCTTGAACTTGATGGCAAAAAGTATCGGCTGGAAGAGGCATACGTATTCGACGACGCGGACGTCGGGGCCTGGTGCACGGATAGGTGACAGGGTTAGTCACGCGGCCTGAGGGGCCTCGTGGTTGATGATGGTCTCGAATTCAATGGGGGTCAATCTGCCGAGGCGGTCCTGTCGTCTGCGGCGGTGGTAG